>NZ_CP018866.1:919615-1226730 GCF_002250055.1 Sutcliffiella cohnii | reverse complement strand
ACGAACATATTGTGCAGCCTTAACTTTGTTAACTAGAGTACTTGCGTCACGACCAATACCGCCAGCATTGATTTCAACAGTTTGAATAACACCGTCTGGATCGATGATGAAAGTTCCACGATCTGCAAGACCTTCTTCTTCGTTTAAAACTTCGAAGTTACGAGAGATTTTTTGAGATGGGTCACCAATCATAACATACTCAATTTTGTTAATTGTTTCTGAATGATCATGCCATGCTTTATGTGTAAAGTGAGTGTCAGTAGATACAGAATATACTTCAACTCCAAGAGATTTTAACTCTGCATATTGATTTTGAAGATCTTCTAGCTCAGTTGGGCATACGAAAGTAAAGTCAGCTGGGTAGAAGCAGAAAATGCTCCATTGACCTTTTAAGTTTTCATCTGAAACTGTTACAAAATCACCGTTGTGGTACGCTTGTGCTGTAAATGGTAGTACTTCTTTTCCTATTAATGACATAATAAATCTTCCTCCTAATACTTTTAAATATTTAAGTATATACTGTAGAATTATTAATCAACGTTAGTATATAATAAACAGACGTTAATAATAATAATTCTAATACAACATCTATTGTTATATAAAGATAACTTCTTGTCAACCGTTAAACCTAAATGTTTTCAATTGTTTAAAATTCGTCATAATTAAATTTCTTCGTACCCGTATAGCTCCTTTTTTCCATTTCCTTCATAAAATAAGACAGCTCAACTAATAAACTTTATCAATTACTTTTCTCTTTTATCAATTGTGGACAGAGGGACAGGTCCCGCGTCCTACCAATAAATGGATATTGCGCATTTATTTTTCATCAAAACTCATCCAATTCTTAATACGTTATACTAAAAAGGACGCCTACTCTTGTATAACCTACATATACATGCATTATGCAGGAACATATTCTTTTAATTCAATACCACCCTTTACATTCTTCCGTTTTTTTCTCTTCCTTATTCTTATTATTTACCTTTTTATCAGTATTAATCTTCCATACTGCAATGGTTAGTATTTAAAGATCAAAGAATTATGTATTAAACTGGAAATGAATGCACCATCCTACTTCTTTTAACTCATAACTAAAATCAGCAAGAAGCTTTCGTTCATCATTCTTTTTTAACGTAATGCGTTGAATATGCTTTCTCTATATGGTCTAACCCTGATTTACTAAATCGAAGTGTCGGTTTGTGGCCTTTACCCCATTTTTTATAAATCGTAATGGATGGATTCCAACCTAATTGTAAGCAATGCTTATGGTATTCTTTAAGCAAATAATTTAACTGTCCTAAATTCCCCTTTACTAGCCTTTCCAAGTAATAAACTTTTCCCGTACACCAACTTTCATAATCTTCGTTTGCTAATTTTCCCATCCCTAATAACACTTCAGTAAAAGAAACATAATTATTTTTATGACATTGTGTATTTATTACTTTTTTCATTTTTGTTAACAATTGTTGTCGATTCATTATCCCCTCATCCCATCTTTATTTCATATCGTCTATATAGTTAATATCGTACATCTCACAAAACTTGATCGCGATTTCCTTTAGCCTTTGGTCTTTATATAGATACCATTGTTGCTCCACGTCTAATTTTATTATCATATCTTTAAATCTTCTAAAAGCGCCCTTGCCTTTTATGACACCGTAGAGCCTATCACGAACTTTAGGACTTTCCATACTCGAAATAAAATCCTCCATCATCTCGTATTCATTTATGTCCCATTGTGAAGGGATTACTTCGTATTTTTCATCGTTTTCTATTATATCTAATGCTTCTATATAGAGGCTTTCCCCACCTACGTTCGTTTCAGCTTCTATTTCTTCCTCTTCTATCCTCCTCAAAATACTAGTTTCAATTATTATAATTTTACCAGTTTCTCTATTAATAAAAGATTTATCATCCTCTGATTGAGTATCCATTTCCTCTACTAGTTCTCTTAGACTTATTGCATTTTTCATTTAAAACACCACCATTTTTTAAAAATTTTCTCTAAATCCCTTTAGTTACATAAAAAGTATGAGCATGAAAGCTTTCCCCTTGTCCCATTATCGCCAAAATTGTACAATAGTAAAAGTGATAAAATTGGAAAGGAATATCGTTATGAATATAAATCTTATCGATGATTTGTTAGATTCTTTTTCCCCTTCTACTTATGACCGTGGACTCGGGTATTATTATAACAATAATGTGTACAAACTTGAATTTGTAGGAGAAATAAACTCATGGGTGGCTAGTGTGGCTGGTAGCTCAAATTATCACGTTACCATCACAACTTATGGTGACTTTTCTTGCACTTGTAAAGCCTTTGAGAAATATGAAGAGTGCAAACATATTGCCGCTACTTTATTTGAAATTGAGGACTTAGTAGAAGAGAACCACATTAACCAAAAAGAAATAAACGCTTCAACTAATTTTAATATAAGTGAAAATATGATTTCTGCGTTATCACCACTTGCCCTATTTAATGAAAACATACTAAACGAGGAGAACAGTACTCCTTTAAAAATACAATTTCATTTAAAACTGCATCCTTCCCGATGGAGTCGTGAGTATTTCTCTATATCTATTAAAGTTGGGGAAGACCGGTTATATGTCGTAAAAGACATAACAGAATTTTTACAATCCATTAACGATAACGAAGAGCTTTCTTTCACAAATTTCTTTACGTATGATCCGAGTAAACATGTATTTTCTAACGAAGATCAGCCTGTAATGGATTTGTTATGTGATATATGGAAAAGCGAAGAATTTATTAGGGAAAATAATAACCACTATGTTTCTACTTCTAATAATAAAGAAATAAAAATACCACCTAGCTTTTTACAACGGTTATTAATCTTACTTCAAAATTGTGATTTCCAATTTCTAAATAACGGCAAAAAATATACGAACACCGTTTTGGAGGAAGAGAAAAAGCCTTTTTATTTTCCTATAAAAATAGTAAATGACGAAGTATCATTAGATATCCGTCCAATTTCTATATATGACTATCTTTCTGAATATAAGCTTATTGTAATAGATAACGAATTTTACCCATTAAATAAGGAAACGGAGCAAATTGTTAATCAGTTATTTCAATTGTTGAATCGTCATAATAATGATTTCGTTCCGATAAACAAAGCTAACTTGGATAAATTTTTTGCACACGTTGTACCAAGCTTAAAAAAAATTGGTGAAGTAGTTGTTGAGGACTCTATTACGAATCAATTATTACAAACCCCATTAGAAATTAAAATTTTTCTCGATTATGAAGAAGACTATTTATTGTTTAAGTGTGAATTACACTACGGAGAACACATTTTTGACCCGTTTGAAATAAAAGATAATTCTATTGAAGTGAATGGGCAAAAAATTGTTCGAGACTTGGAAAAAGAAAGGTTACTAATTGAAGCTTTAAATCAATCAAAGCTAGCTACAGATGGAGAGGACATTTTCATTTCTAAAGATGATCACATATACCATTTTCTTTTCTCCACACTACCTAAATATGAACAGTTTGCGACTGTGTATTTAACGGACAGAGTGAAATCAATCATTTATCAGCCAAAAATTGATTTCTCTTTTGATGTTCAATTTAAAGAGAATGAAAGTTTGCTAGATATTGAATTTGAGTTATCAGGAATTGAGCCAAATGATGTAAAACATGTGATGGCATCCATTAAAGAAAAGAAACGTTACCACCGTTTGTCTAATGGCTCTTTTATCCAATTAAATGAAGGTCTATCGGAACTAGAAGAAATATATGAGAAGTTAGGTGACCTTGGAAAAATATCCGATAACAAACTTTCGGTCCCATCCTACCGAGCAATGCAAGTGGAAAGCTTATTAACAGAAAAAACAGTGGATCAGAAAACGTACAATGAGGCTTTTCAACAACTTGTTCAACAATTGAAGAATCCAGAAAGCCTCACCATCACTGTTCCCCACTCTTTACAAGCGGAGTTAAGGGATTATCAGCTGGTTGGTTACAAATGGTTGAAAACATTAAGTACATTTGGATTTGGAGGCATTTTAGCTGATGATATGGGACTTGGTAAAACACTGCAAAGTATTACATACTTACTCGCAGAACGATTAGAAAACCCAGACAGTCAACCTGCATTAGTCGTTACACCTAGCTCATTAGTGTATAACTGGAAGTATGAATTAGAAAGATTTGCTCCGTCTTTAAAAATAGCAGTCGTCTCTGGCACAAAGGCAGAAAGAAAGGAAACATTCACTTCCGACAAAGATATCGACGTATATATTACAAGCTATCCTTTAATTAGACAAGATAGCAATGAATGGAATGCAAGAGAATTTTCCATTCTATTATTAGATGAAGCGCAAGCGATAAAAAACGATACGACGAAAATAGCTAAAACAATTAAATCGCTACAAGCTGCTAAGAAGTTTGCTTTAAGTGGAACACCTATTGAAAACTCATTGAACGAGCTATGGTCTATTTTTGACTGTATTTTACCTGGCTTTTTCCCAACAAAGAAAAAGTTCCAATCGTTAGATCACGAAAAAATTGCCATGTTGACAAAGCCATTTATTTTACGTCGATTAAAAACAGACGTATTACATGAGCTTCCAGAGAAAATAGAATCTGTTCAGCTTTCTGAGTTAACGAAGGAACAAAAACAGCTATACCTAGCTTATTTAGAAAAAATTCGTGGCGAAACGAAAGACGCCCTTTCTAATGAAGGATTTCAAAAAAGCAGGATGAAAATACTTGCTGGGTTAACAAGACTACGCCAAATTTGCTGTCACCCTTCATTATTTTTAGAAAACTATGAAGGAGACTCTAGTAAATTATCTCAGTTAATGGAGATGGTCCAGAATTCGATTGAAAACGGACAAAGAATTCTTTTATTCTCTCAATTTTCTAGTATGCTACAAATTATTAAGACTGAGCTAGATCGTAATGAAATAGACTCTTTCTACTTAGATGGATCAACTCCATCAAAGGATAGAGTGGAGATGGCGAATGCTTTTAATAACGGCGAACGAAATGTTTTTCTCATTTCTTTAAAAGCTGGCGGGACTGGATTAAATTTAACCGGTGCCGATACGGTGATATTATATGACCTGTGGTGGAATCCAGCAGTAGAAGAACAAGCTGCCGCTCGCGCCCATCGTATGGGTCAAAAGAAAGTAGTGCAAGTTTTCCGTCTAATTACAGAAGGAACGATCGAAGAAAAAATCTACAAGCTACAACAAAAGAAAAAAGAATTAGTTGATGCCATCATTCAACCAGGAGAGGCAAACTTCTCATCTTTATCAGAGAAAGAGATTTTAGAATTGTTAAGCTAACTTTCTGTAAAGCGATTATTATCCTAGCTCGACTACGCAGCTTTTACTATTTGAAATCCCTACCTTATTGAGTACATTACTCTAGGGTAGGTTATTTTTTTAAAAAAATAGCCAACCAATTTGGCTAGCAGGTTTCTATTAATATGTCGGTTCCCGTCATCCACTCCAATCTCATATCCCATCTCTTGAAGTAGTTCTCGTGTGTAGGCTAAACTATGCTCCGCTTGCTCCTGCCAAGTTGATATTGAGTTCATGAAGTTTTCTAAACCAGCAGGTGCATTTTTCTTCATCACTTGTAACCATCTGTTAACTTCTTTATCTTCTTTCAATCCGTTATTCACACAGTCTATTAGTGCTTTTATGATGGACTGATGAGTTTCCCCACGGTGTACCCTTTTCGCACAACCTAGGGCTGTTATTCGGTGATAGGATGCTGGAACAAGGTGGTGATGTAGTTCGGCATTTCCTTTTAAATTTTGTGTACCTGGAAAGTGAAATAACTGCGTTGTCATCGAGCATACCATTTGTTCTGCATTCAAGCTGTAACTTAGTCTCTCCACTACTGGAGCCCAGCTTTGACGATATCGATCATAATTATACAAAACCGTTCACCTCATTTCTTAAAAATTCCATAATAGCCTATGCAATTTTTTTCAGTTTGTTAACGTTAAATTATTGCCCTTGGGCTTTCCTCTCTAATGAAATAACCATCCCTTTCCTCATACTTTAAGAAAGAGCTTAATAATCAACTTCATTCCAAATTATCTCTTACTTTTTAAGAAATTTCTCTATTTCATCAGCAGGTAATGGTTTACAAAAACAAAAACCTTGACCAATATGACATTTATACTTCTTTAACAATTGTAGCTGCTCTTTATTTTCAATGCCTTCTGCAACTAATGTGAAATTCAAATTTTTCCCCATCTGAATAATAGATTTTACAATTTGGTCATCTTCTGTACAAATATCATCTATAAAAGATTTATCAATTTTAAGGTTATCAATAGGTAAACTTTTCAACACACTCAAGGAGGAATATCCAGTTCCAAAATCATCAAGGGCAATTTCTATTCCTAAACGTTTCATTATTTCAATACTTTTTTCGTGATTGCGCATTACATTTTCTGTAATTTCCAATTCTAACAAATTCGAGGGCAAACCTGTTTCATACAATATGTGATCAACTCTATTTACGAAGTTTTCATTCAAGAATTGATGTATTGAAACGTTAACTGCTATACGAATAGAAGGTAACCCCTTTAATTGCCAAAATTCCAGCTGCTTACACGCTGTTTCTAACACCCAATCACCAAGTTCAACAATTAGCCCTGTTTCTTCCGCTATTGGGATGAATTCATTAGGGGGGATCAGTCCTTTTGTTGGATGTTGCCAACGTATAAGAGCTTCTAAGCCAATTATTTTATCCGTACTTAAATTAACCTGAGGTTGATAAAATAGTTGAAATTCACCATTTTTTAATCCCCTTCTTATTCCTTGTTCGAATTCCAATTTCTTTTTGTACTGAACATCCATATTATCATCAAAGAAGCGATAGGCATTTCTTCCTCTTTCTTTTGCTGCATACATTGCTGTATCAGTATTTTTTAATAATACATCCGCATGTTCACCATCTCTAGGATACATACAGATACCAATACTAGAGGTAATATAGTATTCGTTTTTTTCGAGTATAAACGGATAGGATAATTTTTCAATAATTCCACTTGCTACTCTTTTCACTTTTTCCTCGTCAATGTCCTTTAGCAATAGAACAAACTCGTCCCCTCCATAACGAGAAAGAAATGCTTTATTTCCTAAAAATCCCTTTAATCGCTTTGAAACCTGCTTTAATAAAATATCACCCGCATCATGACCTAAGTTATCATTAATATATTTAAATCTATCTAAGTCTAAGAGCATAAGTGCAAAGCTTTCACTTTTCTCAATAGCCTCTTGCAAAAACTTATTTAGTGCATTACGGTTTGGCAATGTCGTAATCGAGTCATAATAGGCAAGATAATTAATTTGTTCTGCAGCTATTTTTCGTTCAGTAATATCTCTCATAATAACTTGTATTGCCTCTTTGCCGTGAAAAGTAGTTTTAAAAGCTATTGTTTCTATTGGGATTTTTTGACCACTTGGGGTAAGAATTCTTTGCTCTGCTAGCTCCTTCACTTTTTTCATCCTACTAATCGTGTAGTCATAATCCTCTAAAGGAACAAAATCTAATAGGTGCTTTCCAATTATATCTGATGCATTTTTTGCCCCGATGAAATTAATTCCCGCTTGATTTACGTAAACAATCACTCCATCTAAGTGAACGAAAATTACCTCAGCGGAATTTTCCACTAATTTTCGGTATCGCTCTTCACTTTCCCTTATATAACGAAAATCCCTGTCGATCAATTTATAAAAAATCCAACTCGTAACAACAATAAACAAGCATCCTTTCAATATTGAAAAAAAGTGAGCTTGGAAATGGGCATTTTTGTGGATATATTGGTCCAACAATAACTCACTAACAAAAATCCAAATAAGACTAATAATAAAATAAATAGCTATAATTCGAACTGAAGGCTTCCAATATTCACTGTTCAATCTTTCACCTCTTTTTGCAGGCTAAAAGTGTACCATTTAAAACAAGCTTGTATAATAAAATATTTTGCACAAAGTTAAATTTCATATATTTTGTATTGTTAACAGATGGTTTAAGCTCTATGTACAGTGAATTTTTTTCTGGTGGCATCTTTTCTATCGACTACTTCTTTTATAATTGCCTTATTTTTTGATTAATAAAATTAGTGTATAGTAGATTATATTATTAGTATTAAGAAAGTGAGCGACTGTATGAAACAAATTAACAGAGAGTTTCCTTTCTTTAAACTTCCAACTCTACGGCCAACATTATTAGTGAAAATAATTGTTTTGATCTGCTTGTTGAATATATTAGTGTTGATGTTATTTGGCATTTATACGAACAATAAATATACGCAAACGATGGAAGAGCAAATTGGAATACGTGCCCTTCATATCGCTCAAATTATTTCTGAAAATCAAGAAGTTAAAGCGGCTTTTAACAAGGAGAATCCTTCAGAAGTTATTCAGCCAATTGTTGAGAGAATACGTAAAACTACTGACTCGCAATTTATCGTCGTTGGTAATATAGAAGGCGAACGGTATTCCCATCCCCTACCAGATCGAATTGGGGAAACTATGGTCGGTGAAGATAATGAAAGGGCAATACTAGATGGTGAATCCTATATTTCAAAGGCTACTGGGTCTCTCGGACCGTCCATACGTGGCAAAGCACCAATTATATCAAGCACAGGTGATATTATTGGTGTTGTTTCAGTTGGTTACTTAATAGAAGATATTAATATGTCAATCAGCATGTATATAGCAGATATTTGGTATTGGCTTATTTTAAGTATAGTAATTGGGATAATTGGTGCAATCCTCATTTCCTTACATGTAAAAAAATCAATTTTAGGTCTTGAACCGGAAGAAATCGGACAGCTTTATGGGGAAAGGGAGGCAATTTTTCAATCTATTCATGAAGCGCTTATTGCAGTAGACAAGGATGGAATGGTTACGATGTATAACCAAAAAGCGGGAAAAATACTCCAGAGTGAATCGGAGTACATCGTTGGCAAAAGCATCACTAACTTATTAGCCAACAAATCTCTTAACCTAGTATTAAAAACAGGGAAAAGTCAATATCATCAAGAAATTTGGATAAAGGATGATAGGTTTATTATTAATAGCGTCCCTCTTTTTTATGATAAAAAAGTTATCGGAGCAGTGTACACTTTTCGAAATCAAACCGAAATAGAAAAGCTTTCAGAGGAGTTATCCAAAGTTAAACAATATTCCGAGGCTCTGCGGGTTCAAACACATGAGTTTTCGAACAAATTAAATACTATTTCAGGCTTATTGCAATTAGATAAAAAGGACGAGGCAATAGCATTTATAAACAAAGAAACAAAACAACAGCAAGAATGGATTCATTTCTTTATCAATAACGTAGAGGACCCTTATATAAGTGCCATTCTTTTAGGTAAATTAAACCAAGCCCATGAACTTGGTATTACACTTTCCATTGATCCTAACAGCCAACTTACCTCAACACTTTCCCTTAAATTGAGGGAAGGAGTTATTACCGCTATTGGTAATTTGTTAAATAATGCTTACGATGCCGTGTTAGAACATAATACTAAAAAAGAAGTTGGCATATTTTTCACCGACATCGGAAACGAAATCATCTTCGAAATTGAAGATAGTGGTGCTGGGATTCCACATGAAATCACACAAAATATATTCCAAAGAGGTTTTTCCACAAAATCCGGATTACATCGTGGAATTGGTTTAGCTCTTATTCACAAAATTTTACAAGAATTAAATGGAAACATATCTTTAGAAACTAGTGATTTAGGTGGTGCTTGCTTTATCATCGCCATTCCTAAAGCTCAAAGGGGAAATATGTTTGGGGGAGATAATCTTGACTAACGCATTTGGTGTGCTCATCATTGAGGATGATTTTCGTGTCGCAAATATTAATAAGGAACTTGTAGAAAAAGTTGAAGGTTTTCATGTAACTGGCATAGCTAATACAAAGAAAGATGCACTTTCATTTCTAAACAACTCTATTATTATACCTAATTTAATTTTACTAGATGTTTATATTCCTGATGTTGACGGACTAGATTTAATGTGGGAACTTAAACAAAATTACCCAAGCATCGATATCATTATGATTACTGCCGCCAAGGAAGTGGATACGATACAACAAACCATTAGAAGCGGTGTACTAGACTACATCATTAAGCCACTAGATGCTGAACGTTTGAGACAAACATTGGAGCGCTACAAAGAAAAACAATTGACTTTCTCAAGTAAAAGAGAAATTTCTCAAGAAGAGCTAGATCTCTTAAGGGGATTAGCAATTTCTAGTCAAGATAAGGAAAAAATAATCGGCCCTCCAAAAGGAATTGATCCTATCACTTTAGAAAAGATTTTGGCAGTTTTAATAGAAAAGGACGATAACACCAATGGATATACAGCCGCAGAGGTTGGTGCGTGTATCGGAGCAAGTCGCTCTACCGCAAGGAGATATTTGGAGTATTTAGTTTCTTTGAAGCAAGTGAGTGCCGAGTTAATTTATGGGGATGTAGGAAGACCAGAACGAAGGTACAGGATTAATTAAATAGTTTGTCTATGAAGTAGAAAAACCAAGTGAGTAATTTAATCACTTGGTTTCCTTTTGATTTTATAAAGCAATTATTCCAAGTACAATCGCTACTACCATTAATACTAAACTAAATCCCCATACCCAAAAAATAGAGTAGCGAATATGTTTTCCCATTTCACAACCTGCTAGACCAAGAGCTAACCAAAGCGCTGGTGAAAATGGACTGACAAAGGTACCAATAATGTTACCGATGATCATGGAGTAGGCAGCTGTAACGGATTCAACACCATAAGTGACGACTATTTGTTCCACTACAGGTAGTAAGGCGAAATAATAAGCATCTGTATTTAATATTAGTTCAAACGGTACACCGAATGCCCCAATAATGAGGTGCAAATACGGGACAATAAAGGCTGGCAAGATTCTCACCATATCAACTGCAATGGAATTAAGCATTCCCGTACCGCCTAAGATGCCTAAAAAAGATCCAGCAGCTAATATAATACTCGCCATTAATAATGCATTAGGTGCATGTGCTTTTATTCGTGCCATTTGATCGTCTACCTTTGGATAATTAAGAAGCAAGGCGATACTTAAGAATATCATAAAGATGAAACCGGCAGGAATAATTCCCCACACTAACATACCAATCATCCCTAATGTTAATAATAAATTCACCCAAAGTAGCTTAGGTCTAGCTAAGGAAATATCTTTTTCTTTCTGATAAGAACTTTCTGCATACTCTTGAGCTGCCGCTACCTCATCTTGAGAACTTTCAGTTTCACGGAGTAAGGCGATACGTCGTTTTTCTCTAATCCCCAATATTAACGCCATACAAGTTAAAAGAAAGAGTCCAATTATCTGTAATGGTATTAACGGTCTCCATAATTCTGTAGGATCCAAACCAAGCACAGCAGCTGTTCTCCCCAGTGGTCCTGCCCATGGAAGCATATTTAATATACTAGCACTCGTTCCAACTAATAGTAATAATAAATACGGACTCATTTTTAATCTTTTATATAAAGGTAGTAATGCCGGGATCGTTATTAGAAAAGTTGACGCACCAGAACCATCTAAATGAGCAATCGCAGCGATAAAAACTGTACCTACTGCAACAGCGACAACATTACCTCTTGTAATCGCAATCATTTTATTGATAATTGGATCAAAAAGTCCTGCATCTTGCATTATTCCAAAAAAGAGTATCGCAAAGATAAACATAATGACAACATTTATAACCTTATCGATTCCCTCACTAAAAAATCCACCAATTTCAGCTATGCCAAAGCCTGCAATTAGTGCTCCAATAATCGGTACTAATACAAGTCCAATAATTGGTGAAATTCTCCCTTTCAGTAGCAAGATCACAATTGTTAATATCGTAGCAAATCCGATAATACTTAGCATGTAAACTCTCCCCTCATAAAATAGTAATATACCGATTTTTTAATAAGTTAAAAGGAAACGCTTTCAAAAATCTTCACCATAAGTTTCTGAAAATTATATAAATAAGTTAACATATAACAAAATTGAATAAGAGTTTATGAAAATACTGCGTATAATAATCATTTTGGTAATTTTGTTCATTTTGTTCACAACGAGTTAAACTAATTTTCTATTATTCTCTTCTTTTGCAAACTAAAAAAGACCGATTGTATTTTTTACAATCAGTCAAAATAAAGTTTATGTTTAATATTTATGAATGCAATGGTCGTTGCTACAAGTAACTTTAATCCCAATAATTAAACAGAAAATCCCCTTGAGTTTGTGGCTTCCAATAATTGATACTGTATCGCTCCCAGTCTGACAGTGGACGAGTTATCTCGAATGGACGATTTAACTCCTCTACCGAACAAACTTTGTATGGTAAGGAAAAATAGTGAGCTAGCATTGAAACATCAACGAATTTGATTGGATAGCCTTCTAGCTCTCTCGTGAACGCAACGTCATAGTTGTTACAAAGTATATAAATCGGCCCGTCCCTGAGAGAAAGCTTAACTGCCTGATAACTACATATACCTAGTTCTTCATAAGTGATGATATGAGATTTTACGCGTAAATCTCTTGCAATACTTTTGCAAAGGTTGTAAAAAGCAACATAATCGTACCCAGTAAATTGTTCTTCAGGAAAGGAAACTAGCGTACTTTTTATCCCCATCTTTTCCTCCACCTGTTTCACAAGGTTCGTAACTTTTGGGCCGGAGAAGATGGTTTGAAATTGTTGCGGTGATAGAAGTCCAGGTCTCTCATTCCCAAGAGAGTCTATTAATAATGAATGTCCCCAACTAGTGCTTCCTTCATCTATGGTAAAAAAGAAATAAAATTCTTCTTTCTGAAGTTGAACTGTGACATTTAGCTCGTATAAATTTACGTAAGTACCGTCTGAACACGGCACTTGCTCGTTGTATATAAGATTTGTACGTAAGACTTTCATTCGGTACCCCCTCCCATTCTCTATAAATAGCACCCTTATTTTGATACTCTACCTTACCCAATTTCATTTTTCGGGAATTGACGCATATGATAGGCAACTCGTTCAATGTTTCCACTTTCATCGCGAACAAAGCGAATTAACTCCACTTGATCTTTTACGATAGCTAAAAATAAGTCTTTCCCTACGCATTGGATTGGAAAAGAGGTTCCTTGAGTAGAGAAATCTAGTCCTTCATTCTTTACGTTAATTGATATACTCATTCCCTCGTTTGAAGTATACGTCCCCTGGTAATCTCTTAATTCTTCCTGTACCACCTCGTATTTTGTTGTGGAAAAGGGTGTTGCTTCTACCGCTCTTCCTTCTAAACTGTTTAATGCTCCTCCCATGATAGTTACTGCAGGAACGCCAGCTAAGTTCGTTAAAATCATGCCAGTTATTTCTTTTTCCGGGATGATACAAAGTTGGGAGGCCACTGCTTTTAAGTTCCCACCATGTTCGACTAGCGTCGACCCATGATAATTAGGGGTAATCATAAAACCATACCCGTAATATCTACCAGGAGAACATTCAATATAAGGTGTAATCATTTGTTCGACGCTTTTTTCTGATAAGATTCGTTTATTTCCAACTTTCCCCTTCGTGCGAATGAGTTCAGCGTACTTTAGCATGTCATTTACTGTAGACTTTAATGCCCCAGCTCCTCTCATGGAAGGTGACTCCCACCAAACTGGAGCTTCGTATACTTCATAACCGTTTTCCACTTTTCTAGCGGCATAAAGAGAGGTGATATTGTCATAGTCTTCTAGTTCATCAATTTCGAAACAAGTATGTTCCATTCCACATGGGTCTAAAATATATTCTTTTACAAACTGCTCAAACGTGCTTCCACTAACTCGTTGAACAATGGTGCCTAACAATGCGTAGCTGTCGTTGGAATAACTGAACTGTGTTCCTGGTTCACCTATTAGTTCCATATCTAATCTACCAATGAAGTCCATTAACTGTTCATATGTATCAATCGGACCTTGGTTGTCATCCTCCGGGAATGAAAGCCCAGGGTAATCTTTAACAGACGGATCTTGATCAAAGCTTCTTTTTTTCGCATAAAAAAGGGATGGTAGTGGTGGTAATCCTGCTGAATGGGTCATAAAGTGGTGAATAGTCATTTTGTCCGTTGCATCCGTTTTTGTTGAGAATTCTGGTAAGTATTTAACAACTGGGTCATGAACAGAAAGCTTTCCTTGTTCCTGCAATATCATAACTGCCATACATGTAAATGATTTTGTAACAGACGCAATCCCAAATACAGTATCCATCGTAACAGGGAGCTCCTTTTCGACATTACGATGCCCGAACCCTTTTTCATATACGACTTTTCCATTATGCGCTAATCCAATCGCTATTCCAGGTATTTGATACTTCTTCGCTAACCTTTCTGCAAATGTTTCAAACTCATTCATTACAACTTGACTTTTCATTCAGACCAGCTCCTTAATATTGATGCAAACTCTCACCAAATAATTTGACTATTATGATTTATTTTACCATTTTCAATCAACGGAGAACATTTAATATAAAAAAACGAAGAACACTATATTAGTCCTTCGGTTCACAACTAATCGATACAAAATAAATTCAACTCGAAACACTTTTCACTTTGCTTTTTACAAAAGAAAAGCCTTTCCCTTCCCACTCTGGATGTGCTTTCTTTACGACAGTTGGTCTTGCCATACTAAGAATAACAATAATGAGCATTGCTGCAGAAACTATTAGAACCCAATGTGCTGGGAGAATGTCATAAAGGAAGCCGTAAAGTACCATCCCTAGAGGCATAAGTGCCATAGACATCGTTTCCAGAATAGAAAATACTCTCCCTTTATATTCGTCTGCAATTGTTTTTTGGAGCATCACCTGTAATGGTGTATTAACGACGATGATCATCCCACCAAAAGCAAGCATGATTAGCATATAAAATCCGACTTGAACAAAGTAACTCATTGGTATTAGAAGTGGTACCGTAATGCTAGCTAAAATTAATCCTAGACCAATAATTCCTCGTTTTGAAACTAATAGAGGGAAGCGCACTTCTTTTCTCATCGAAAAATAAATCGACATTACTAGCATCCCTAACGAAAATGCTCCTTGTGTTAACCCAAAATGTTGCGACTCCATTTTTAATTTTTCAATTAAAATATACGAGTAACCTACCTCGAATGCTCCGAATAAAAAGTTCACTAGTAACCCTATCCATATCATAATCATAATGACTCGTTGCAATTTTAAATAGCTTATTCCAGCTTTCATGCTTTGCCACATTGACTCTTTTTGCTCGCCCTCTACTGGCTGTTTTTCTGTTGCGAACAGTTTAAAGTTCATTGTCGACTCGAGAATAACGGCAATAATCGAAGCCCCAATGTAGATTAATAGAAAAACAGGAATGGAAACTGTTCCGTATAGTATCCCACCTACTGCTGGACTACCAATAGCCGCAAATGAGATGGCCATTTGATTTAATGACATCGCCTTTTGAATTCTATTTTGATCAATCAAACTAGTAATCGATGATGTGAATGCAATTCCCGAAAACATCGAAGTTAAAGATAATATAGCTGTTGTTATATAAATGGTAATTAAGGAAAGACCAGATGTTAGTGTAATTCCAAGAAGAATAATAATGGTGAGTGTTGTTGCAATCTGTGACAGGATGACTATTTTTTTCTTTGAGTATCGATCAGTAATCGCTCCGGCAAACGGGCTTAAAATCGTTCGAGGTAAAATGTTACAAATTAAATTAGTTGCAAAACTAGTAGCCGAGCCCGTTAGTTGTAATATATAAAAACTAATGGCAAATGTATAAACTTGGGCTCCAAACGTCGAAACCATTTTACTAATCATAAACGTATACAAATGGTAAGTTGCCTTTTTTAACTTTAAGCTATCATCCATCATAGCACCCCGCATTTAAAAGTTTAATTTAATTAAACAAATCATAACACGGATAGTTCTTCCATTACAAGCAAAAGTTTAATATAATTAAACAAATAGGCGATTTACGAAAGGAGTGCTTTAATACATGCTAGGTGAACGCATTCGAAAGCTACGAAAACAAAAAAAATTGACACTTGAAGCACTTGCTGGAGAAAAATTGACAAAAGGAATGTTAAGTCTCATTGAAAATGATAAAGCCCAGCCTTCCATGGAAAGTCTTGCGTATATTGCAGAACGGTTGAACGTAGAAGTTGCGGAGTTACTTGGAAATGCTAACGCTAGCGAATTGAGAAATGTCATGGTCCAGGCCGAGCAACTTATTAACATTGATCACGAGGAAGATCCAAATAAATATAAAAAAATAATAAAACTCATCGAACCTTTTATTGATAAAGTTACGAAGAGTTACGAGTCTGCTCGATTGTTAGAACTGTATAGCTATGCACTTTACTATGAAAAAATAGACGGTTGGCAAACATTACTCCAGCGTGCTGCCGATATTTTTGATGAACTAAACGTATCCTCCAGCCGAACAAAAATTGCTGTGTTTCGTTCTTCCATAAAGTTTGTTGAACACCGCTACGAGGAAGCGTTAGACGTTTTTTTAAAGGAAAGAAAAGCTGTGGAAGAACAACATTTTTATATCGATCCTTTGTCACTACTTGAGCTTGATTATCATGAATCCGTTTTATACTTTGCGGTAGGCAATTCAGAACCAGCACTAAATGTAATGGAACGGGCCATTACTTTATCAAAGGAAAAGAGGATTTTTTATTTAATTGATGATTTATATCGACTTGCCGCTGTCCATGCGATGGATGACGGGAATAAAGAAAAACAAAACTATTATTTAATGAAGTTAAAAAAGTACGGAGAATTCGCTGACCATGAACCTTCTATCCACTTTTATCATCTAATCAACTTGATGATGCTTATTTCAGAAGAAAAGCAATATACGAAAGCTTTGGAGCTAATTGAGGAATATTTAGAAGAAAAAATGGTACATTATGAAACTTGGCTCTCTGCCGAAAAAGGAAAAGCACTATATTACCTAGGTCGGTACGATGAGGCTTTTGCAGTTTTGGAACAAGTAAAGGTACCAGAGTATCTCCACCATCCTTATGATTTAGCTATGTTTTATATTTTAGAATCATTTAAGGGTTTAATACAACTCGTATTGGGGAATAACGAAGCTGCTCTCTCCTATGCCAAAAAAGGTGTTCAACTATTTGAAACACTCCCTGAATCAGCGTATAAGAGGTTTAGCATAGTGACCTTAGAGAAGATTAAGAAAGAATTTTGAATTGAATAATAGTCCAGAAGATTTGCTACCGCCATTGTAACTCTTTTGTTACCTCCTTTTAATAAACTACTATTAAAGGAGGAGTATAGATGAAAATTACCAATCATAAAGTAAATGCAGGAGGAGTTCAAATTCACGTTGTTGATTACGGTGGAATTGGGGAACCGATTGTTTGCGTGCATGGTCTTACTGCTAATGCACGGTTTTGGGATGCAATTGCAGAACAACTGTCTCCTACTTACCGTGTTTTAGCGGTTGATTTGCGTGGACGTGGTGATAGCGAAAAGCCGAGTGATGGATACCACATCCAACAGCATGCGCAAGATATACGGCACGTTTTAACTCACTTCGATATTGAAAATGCAATCGTTATGGGACATTCTCTCGGAGCAATCATTTCACTCTGTTTTACAGCGACATATCCTGAACGAGTAAAAAGATTAATATTAGTTGATGGCGGAGAAGATTTAGAGCGTGAAGTAGCGGAAGTCTTACAACCTTCTATTGAAAGACTTGGCCGTGTTTACCTCAATTTCAATGAGTATACGGAGGAGCTTCGTTCGAAACCTTTTTTCCAACCTTGGAATTCGTACGTTCATGAATATTTCTATGCGGATGTACATCACCATCCAGATGGAACTGTGTCCACGAAAACGACAAAGGATATTATCGATAAAGAAATAGAAGCTTTATACAGTACGAACGTTAATCAGTATCATGATAACATTCATGTGCCTGCACTTCTATTTTACGCACCGCATTGTTTATATCATCCAACCGCTTATTTATTATCAAAAGAAACAGGTCAGCATTTAGCAACGAAGTGGAAGAATAGTAAGTTCATAGAAGTTCCAGGAAGTAATCATTTTAGTATTATTTTTTCAGAGTACAGACTAGTCACGGAGGAAATCCGACAGTTTTTAGGTAGTAATATCGAGGAAAAGGCACGTTAGCGTGCCTTTTTATATCGTCATTAGCCGTTTTAAATTTTTTTGGCAACTAGCGCCCCTACTCCTACAACTAAATAAACACCCATTAAACATACAATTAGTAGACCCGTTTCGATATATTGGACCCCACTTGCAAAAGCGATAATTAATGCTGCTCCACTTCCAAACAGTACGACATATAAAACAACCATAAAATACTTTTGAAGGTTTCTTAATGTCCGCTCATCTACGTCTGGTACGTTTCCGTTTCGTTTTTCCTTTATTTTAAGACCAGCGAAAAATACTAAACAGCCACCCAGAACTCCGATAATCATTGGTAGAAATAGGTTCAATGGGTATTCACCAGTTTCTTTTCCAATTAAATAAATTGCCAGTCCCCCTCCGATTAACATACAAATGATAATAACAGCCCAAGTAATATATAATAGCTTCTTTTTGCCCACCAGATTCACTCCTCTTCTTCTAAATAAAATAGCTGCTCAAACGGAACATTAAAATACTTTGCTAATTTTAACGCCAGCTCCAAGCTCGGATTATATTTATTTTTTTCAATCGCATTAATTGTTTGTCGAGTAATTTGTAAATCTTCCGCCATTTGAACTTGCGTAATCTCCTTACTTGTTCGAATTTCTTTAATGTGATTTATAACTTTCACAAGCAACCTCCAATCTAGGCGAGTGTAAAGATATCTTTACACTCAGTATAAATGATGTAGTTTTTGATGTAAAGATATCTTTACACTTTTTTGATTTTATAGTCCAATTGGTTTATCAGAAAACTTCACCTAAAAAAAAGAACAGGTCCTAAATAAGACCTGTCCCTTACTTTTACTTCTATTTCTTTTTCATACGGTATAAATCAACCGTTTTATATCCTTGTGATAAAATGTCTACCATTTGTGCTTGGCGTTTTTCGCGTGTTTTTTGTTGTTTTGCAGAAAATATGTATCGAGCCCAATCTCGTTTGTAGCCGGGGGTTAACTCTAGGAAGAAAGTTCGTTCATTCGGATGCTCTGCAAGCATTGCTTCGACGTCCTTTACATTATCCTCATAGTCAGCTACACATTGACTGGCAACTGACGATTTTTGTGCTTTCTTCTTTTCTCTCTTTAATCCTACAACTGTATATACGTCATCCATCGCTACCATACGTGAGAACTTCACATCGCTATCTCCCACATATCCATCTTCACCTACTTTTAATGTAGGGAAAATTTCATCTCTATGAACGAACGTTTCGTAACGTTTGTTTCCTTTTTTCGGATAAGCAAAAAATAAATATCCTTTTTCACGTAATTGCTGCTCATTAATAACCCGCTCTGTATGTTCCACCATGTCATTGATTGTTTCGATAAAAATAAAAATGGCATCATGATTTCCGATTAATGCCGTATCGTAACCATCAAAAATATGATAATCACTTGGTTCATTAACGACTGCTAAGTTTTCGTACTTGTCTAGTTTTAGTTTATTAATAATTGTCATCGCACTCTCCTTTTCATCATTGGTACAAACCGTATGTTTTATTTACATCTTGAATGAAAATAATTCCGTTTCCAGGTTCATCTATTTTCAGCTTTGATCTAATGGACGATATAATATTTTCCGTGCTCTCTTTTTCAGATAAGATTAATACTAACTCTTTTTCTGGCTCAATCGTCATGGAAAAGAGTTTACTTGTTTCATGGATACCGGAGCCTCTTGCGTTAATAATGGTACCACCTTTTGATCCTGCTTCATTGGCAGCGTCGATAACAAGCTCCGCATTTCCTTTTTCTACAATAACCGTAATAGCGTGATACATCGTATTATTCACACCACTTTCTTCATTTATTGTTTCTTTCATACATTTTGCTCCTAATACTCGGTAAATCGATGTTGTAAAAACGATCCCGTGGTTTGGCTTTGAAAATTTAAATTGTTTATCGAGTTGTTCAATCGCATGATGAACAGTACTTTTATCGGAAACTAGTATAATAATTTCTTTTCGGATATCATTTATCCCTAACATTTCCAAGAGGCGGTTTTTTACTGTCCCTTTCCCTACAAGAATAGTTCCTCCTGAAATACCGTGTTTTTTTGCAGTTTGCATAATTTTACTTCCTTTTCCGAAGTCAACAATAATACAAACTTGTTCGTATGCGATCATTTCAGAGTTACTGGACATCTTTTTCCAAACCTACTTTCTTTGATTTCATTTTAAATATGAGTCCTACAATTTGCAGTGTAATGAGAGGGGTCAAAGCTACCATCGCAATCATTCCAAATGCATCTACTAAAACATTAGCACCTTCAATTGCTTCTGCTGCACCTTGTACGAATGCTAGTATAAATGTAGCTGTCATCGGTCCAGAGGCAACCCCACCAGAATCAAACGCAATCCCTACAAACAGTTTAGGAACAATATAGGTTAAGGCGATCGCAATAATGTAGCCTGGCAATAAGTAATGCCATAATTGTAGTTCTGGAATAAGTATTCTTAGTATAGACAAAGCAACCGCAAGACCTACACCGATACAAAGGGAAAACATCACAACGTTTCTTCTTACGTATCCACTCGTAACATCTTCAATTTGATGAGTCAAAACATGTACTGCTGGTTCGGCAAGTATTGTTACAAGACCGAGAACGAACGCTACGATAATAAGGTATGCTTTCCTGTCTAACGATGCGATAGAATATCCAATTTCCCTACCAACATCCATGAAGCCTGCATTGACACCAACTAAAAATAATACAAGTCCGATAAACGTAAATACAAGTCCTACGACAATTTTTCGAACTGCTTTCCTTGACATTTTAAAGGATATTTTCTGGAATACAAGGAAAATAATTAAAATAGGTAAAAGGGCTATAATTATTTCTTTCGTAATCTTAGGAAATTCGTGCAAAAAAGGACCAATGACGGACAGTGTACCTTCCGCTTGCGCTTCAATTCCTCCAGTTATTTCTTCTGTTTTTGATATGATATTCATAAGTAAAACAGCAATTATCGCTCCTGTAGAAGCAATTGCAACAAGACCGAAGCTATCTTTCTCGGACGCTTTACTATCTTTTTTCATCGAGGATATCCCTAGAGCAAGTGCTAAAATAAATGGAACAGTCAATGCACCTGTAGTTGCTCCCGACGCATCAAACGAGATTGCTAAAAATTCTGGTGAAGTATATATAGCGAGAACTAAAATAATAAAATATAAAACTGTTAATATTTTGTATAGCGGGATGTTAAATACAATCCTAACTAATCCCAACGCAATGAGAGCGCCAATCCCAATCGAAACTACTACGACAATTAATGATTTGGAGATTACACCTGATGTAACAAAATCTACTTGCCCAGCAAGAATATGTAAGTCTGGCTCCGCAATGGAAATGAAGAAGCCTAACAACAACCCAGCTATTAGGACAATCCATACTTTATTAGATTTAGCAATCGTTTTTCCCATTAATTGCCCAATAGGTGTAATGCCGATGTCTACCCCAAACAAAAAGATAGATAATCCAACGATGATGAAAATAGAACCGATTATAAATCGAATAAACATGGAAATGTTGTCAAGTGGAGCTAGCGTGAAGTTTAATAGTAAGACGATAAACGTAATAGGTAAAACTGCATATAATACTTCTTTAAATTTATGGACAATTACATTCAAATAGCAGTCATTCCTTTCTGAAATAAGTTCCTCTTATTTATGGAAGAGCCCGTTCTTTTATTTTTTTTATTATCTCATAAAACATTATTATCGTTATGTGAATTTTTAAAAAAATAATAGTTTTTTGGAAAACACGTATGTCCCTCCTTATTTTATTAAATACTTTGGATAAGAAAGTTAAGGTGAGTAGGTGAAACTTACAAGTGAACGTTATGACATTTAACATACACCACGGTAGAGGAATCGACGGAAAATTAGATTTACGTAGAATAAAAGATGTTATAAAAAGTTCTAGGGCAGAAATAATTGCACTCAACGAGGTGGATAAAGAGTTTTCCTTTCGTAGTAAATATGTAGACCAAGCACTATGGCTGGCAGAAAATTTACAGATGAACTATGTATTCGGTCCAACGATACATATCAAAACTAAAAATCGAACTCGACAATACGGAAATGCACTTTTAACCCGATTTCCAATTGAAAGTAGCTGTAACCATCCATTCGACTTTTTACCAAGTTTTATGGAAAATAGAGGTTTATTAGAGGTTCATGTAAATATAAACGGAAAAGTGATATCATGCTTTGTTACCCACTTAAGCTTCGCCCCTTTTTTGCACCAGCAACAAGCAAGATTTGTGTTGAGTAAAGTAAGGGAAACTGATCAACCTACTATCCTTATGGGCGATTGGAATATGAGACCGTCTTCCAAAAGTTATTCCGAAGTGACACAGCATTTAGTAGACGCTAAAAGTAGCGATGGTTTAGATTATACGTTTCCTTCTAAAAGGCCGAAAGTGAAACTAGATTACATATTTGTTAGTGATGGAATTAAAGTAATTCATGCAGCAGCTTATACATTTAATGTGCTAGCTTCGGATCATTTACCTTTTGTTGCGGAAATGGATGTTTTGTGAAGGGTACTAGAGTGGGAAGACTTTTTGAAGGTTGTAAAAATAAAGATTGTTAGCATTAATTTGTGTTTATTGGTGAATATCAATTTATTTCTAATATAACACACAAATAAAAATAGACCCGATACATGTCCATCGAGTCTAACATTTTATTATATATAATTAGCAAAAAAATAAAGCATGACGATACTTATAATAATCGTTATGTTTGCTGTTGTTGCTATTAATCTAGTAGCTTCCGTGCTGTATTTGAATTCTACTGCAAACGCAAGCGAAGATGTCGCAACCGGTAGCAAAAATCCAATCAATAACGTGTAACGAAACATGTCATCATATGGAAGTAAGTAAAATAGCGATAGTCCTACAAGTAGGCCTGTCCCATATTTGAAGGATAGAAATTTTATCAATGGCTTTATGAATTGTTTTTCGATTTTAAAATTCAAATAGATTCCTAGCAACAATAATGACAACGGCACATTAGCTGCTGATATGGTACTTGCCACATCAATAACCATTGTCGGTAGTTGGATGTTAATAAAGTTTAACGTACTAGCAATAATATACGTCATTAACGGTATTGAGGTGCCTAGTCGTTTTAAAATTTCAATTGGGTTTAAGCTTAATCCTTCTTTTGAAAAATAGCTACCTAAAATAAAAGCAATTCCAAAGACCATTAACGACGTTCCGACATCAAACATACTAAAATACGTTAGTCCATTCATTCCCCAAATGGCAAAAACAAGGGGAAAGGCAAACAAACCAACATTTAACCCGGAAGCCATCATCATAAATGATCCTTTTAATTCTCGCTCTTCATTTTTGAAAACGAGTAATCCTAGTGGTGTTAATAGTAACCCATATAATAGGACGATAACTGGCAGTATCATTAACGTTGGTTCTATTTTAACCGAGTTGAACGTAACGATAACTAAGGCAGGAAGTGTTATTCTAAAAATAATTTTTGCAATAACTTGTCCTTCTTTTTCTTCTATCACTTTTAAGCGCTTTAATACGTAACCGAGCGCGATGATTGCAATAATGTAAAAAAACTCCTGATTCATTACTACATAAGCTCCTCTATATCTTTATTGTAGAAAAGTATTTTGACACTCGTTCCATTGTAAGTTATGAAACGGCTTTCATGTCAACCTTTTTTCCAAATGACGGATGTTTGTCGAAAATTCCGCAATATATTTTTACAGTAAAATGTTGACAACCTTTTTATTTCCATGTATAGTGAATTCCATAAACTTAATATTTTCAATTTTCTCTTATCTAGAGAGGTGGAGGGACTGGCCCTATGATACCTCGGCAGCGGACTTTAAATAGTACTGTGCCAATTCCAGTAGCGTAATGCTAGAAGATAAGAAGAGCCGGCGGTTTAATATTGTTCTTTCACCCCTCTTCTTATTTTTGAGAAGAGGGGTTTTTATTTTAAGCTCTATTAAACCTCACTATTGATTAGAGAAACTATAAAACTTTTAAAGGGAGAGTTAACTTATGACAACAAAAACATTAATTAGTGCGCCATTTCGTGCAGATCACGTAGGTAGTTTATTACGTCCAGAGAGCATTCATAAAGCAAGAAAGGATTTTCAAGAAGGGACTATTACTTCCCAACAACTTCGTGAAATTGAAACAGAAGAAATAAAAAAGGTTGTAGATAAGCAAATCGAAGTTGGTCTTCAAGCTGTAACAGATGGAGAGTTTCGTCGTAGATTTTGGCATACTGATTTTCTAGAGCATTTGAACGGTGTAGAAGGCTATGTGCCAGACCATGGATTTAAATTTAAAGATGTGGAAACAGAAAGATACGATGTACGTGTCGTTGGAAAAATTTCTTTTAATCCAGATCATCCACATGTGAAAGATTTTATTGAGTTTAAAGAAATTGTTGGAGATCGTGCGGTTGCAAAACAAACAATACCGAGTCCAAATCAATTATTCAACGCTGGTATCCGTAACTTGGACATTTATCCGGACATTGAGGAGTATGCAAATGATATCATCCAAGCATACCGCGATGCAATTAAAGCCTTTTACGATGCAGGTTGTCGTTATTTACAATTAGATGATGTTTACATTGCTGGACTAAACGCACCAGAAATTCCATTTAATGATAGTGGCTATTCCCGCGAAGAATTAATTGCGTTAGCTTTGCGTGTAGCTAACGGCGTCTTAGAAGACAAACCAGAGGACCTTATTGTTACTACTCACCTATGTCGTGGTAACTACCGCTCTACTTGGGCATTTGAAGGTAGCTACGCAAAAATTGCACCAACATTATTCGCAAAAGAAAAAGTAAACGGCTTTTTCTTAGAATATGACGATGACCGTTCTGGAGATTTCCAACCTTTAGAGCACATTCCGAATGGCGGCCCTCAAGTAGTTTTAGGGGTATTCACTTCTAAACACGGTACATTAGAAGATAAAGAAAATATTAAAGCACGCGTGGAAGAAGCAACGAAATTTGTACCACTAGAGCAACTTTGCATTAGCCCACAATGTGGTTTTGCTTCTACTCATCACGGTAATATTTTAACAGAAGAAGAACAATGGGCTAAACTGAAGTACATTGTAGATATTTCAAAAGAAATCTGGGGTTAATAATTCCATTTGGAAAAGCTCTGACCGACTAGTAGTGGGTTAGAGCTTTTTATTTACGATAATCTTCTTTTAATAACCAAGGGATTTTCATTTCAAATTCCATTTGTATAGTTGGTGTCGTAAACTTATTTGGTACAAGTGAACAATCTTCCGTAAAGCTGAATAAAATGCCATCAATTGCGTCGATAACTTGTCCTTCTCCAATTGACCGTTCCAATATGTTGCCTACTATATGATAAAAGCCACCATAAAAATGTAAGCCATCCTCCTGTTGAAAATGTTGAAACACTTCGCCTTCTTTTTTAGGATCTATCCCTAATGATTGAAAAAGCCCCATTATATTCAAAGAGAAAGTATCACATGCAAGTAAATAATTAGCACAATAATGACAACTACAATCTTCTGTTATAAGATGGTATTTTTCATAAAAACTTTTCGTTTGAGCAATATCCACTTCTATTTTCCAACCATTAAACTCTAATTTAATCAAACTAAATCCAGCTCCTACTCTAACATTAGCTTAATAATTGAATAACAAATAGCGTACCAAAAATTCCAAACACAATAAGTACACTTAATTGCGGGTCGATACGTTTTTGAAGTGCTTTCACATGTACTTCTGCTTTATCTATTATAAAACTAAGCAGAAAAAGTCCAACTGCAAAAATTGAATATGTAATCCACTTATTTCCTACTAACGGTTCAACAACTCCGAGAATTATATATATATAAATTAGAAAAACGATTAAATAAAGTAACTTTGATAGTTTCATATTAAATACCTCTCTATACTCTCATTTTGATATCTCTTACTTGCAATATCATTGCTCCCCACCCTATACACATGAAAGAAAAACAGAGAAGTTTTACCTCCTCTGTCCGCTTAAACTATATTCCAGATTGCTTAGAATAATTCCGCCTAATCATCCCGACTGACTTCATCAAGCCTAATTTTTCATAGTACGGTTGGAGCTCCTCATCACACATTAAGTCAATCATATAAATGTCGTCTAATTCTGTTAACATCCGTTGAACTAACTCCCCACCGATTCCTCGGTTTTGGTAAGCTGGTAATACTTCAAGGAACGGTATATAGGCGGAAAGGATTCCATCACTAATAGCTGTAATGAAACCTACTACTTTATTAGTTTCTTCATCAAGAGCTAGGACAACTTTATCACTATTTTTTTGTAAAGTTAAGTGTGTTTGTTGGCTCGGCGGCTGAGGCCAACCTACAAAAAAGCCTTCAAGCATCTCGATTGTAATACCATCTATCGTCGTTTTAAATTCCATCATATAGTCCCCTTATCTTTTATTTTGGTAATAATAAAAGATAAAGATCAATTGTAAAGTAACAAAAGAAAACCTCCAAACAGAAAAGACTATATAACTTATTCTATTAGTTTGGTAAAAACCCTTCCTTGTTACCTGGGATTTTTTACGTTACTAGTTCCTTCTATTATATATAGAAAATAATTAAAATAACAAAAGCCACTTGCTATCACTGAAGTGGCATTTTTTATTCTATTTCTCAGTTGGCATCTATTTTACACCTAGCTCTGTTCTAACTTTTTCGATACCTTCTTCGTCTACCATATAATATACAATCCCTTTAACAGTAGAAAACTCCACTAACTCTCCCATCTCTATTGCATCTATCTTCAAATCTTTGCTTGTATCGATTTCAGGGAAAATTTGAGTAATGTTTTTATTTATTAAATCTTCTATTATAGCTACTAATAATTCATTATGCTGTTTTTCTCTATGTTCAAAAGTATGTCGGGCAGAATCATACCTAGCTAATAATTGACTCAAAACTTCTTCTCCGCTTAACGTTTCGGTCGTAGTCGTTAGAGAAATGCCGCCCAAACTATTTAAAAGTTGTACAAATCTTTCTTCTGTTAGTTCATGATAAGAATCGATTTGCATTCCGAAGAACTTAGAAAAAGACTTCTCTGCCGCTTTCGACTCGAAAATAGTAGTATCGAGAGCCTTTCCTTTCATTCTTTCCTGACCAGTTTCATCTATAATTGGTACGTACAAATCTCGATGAATGGATAAAATTTTCAAGTTATTTTCACTAGGAATATACGAAAATAACAATTGTAAATCCGCCCGCTCATGTTCTTCTCGCCTAATTATTAATAATTCCGTTCTTGGGTTTTCATGCTCCCCTATCTGTGCAACATTATGTATTTCTTCATTATTATTGAAAATAGTTGACGAGGAAAATAGAATAAATATTAACACTGCTACAATCCCGGTGATCGAGGTGATAAATAAAGCACTAAACGATTTAAAGAGCTTTTTCACCTTATTTTTGGATGTTTCGTTTTTAATTCTACGAAACACTTTTTCCCTATCGGTAGCATCAAAGGTCAAATCATCGAATTCGGGAAACAAATACTCTTTTTCTTTATTATCCAACGATCTCAGCCCTTTCTAATTTTTCTTTAAGTTTCGACTTCCCTCTTCCCAATCTTGTTTTGACTGTACTCATTGGTATGTTCATTAATTCCGATATTTCTTTTATCGTAAACTCCTCATAATAATACAAAAAGATAACTTCTCTATATTTAGTGGATAGGTCAAAAACAGTATGTTTTACGTTATTCTTTTCCCAATTGTGTAGTGCTTCGTCTTCCGATGATGCGTTACTTTTAGTATTGAATTGATAAAGTTCCGAAACTTTTAATTTTCTATAGCTCCAACTTTTTAAATAATCTTTCGCAGTATTTATCGTTATCCGATACAACCATGTTTTGACACTAGACTCATGTCTAAACTTTTCCCAATTAATGTAGCTTTTAATAAAAACATCTTGAACTAAATCTTTAGCAATCTCTTTATCTCTCACATAGGAATAAGCTAGTCTAGTTAACTGGTCACCATATGTAATCATCATTGTTTCCAATAAAGAATCCTTTTCACTATTATCCAACCTGATACTCCCACACCTAAAAGAGTGGGGTTCTAATTTACTTATATACTTCTCCAATGCTCTCACCGAAAGAATATTAAGTCTTCTAGTTACAACACAAAGGAACTCATATATGTTCAATTAGACTTTTACAACCAAAGAAACCTCTGTTCCTATTAGCGGTCGTTTCGGCTCGTATCTAAACCGAAATTAAAATATTATACACCCATGCTAGTGGGGTTTTTTTCTTTCTTTTTTAACCTTGTTATTTCTAAGTCGTGCATTTTTCTAAATTTATGGAAGTGTTGTTCACACAGATCTCTATCTATTTCATCCAAGCTTTCCTTGCAGTTCATTAATAGAAAAGCTGAATATAAATCTCGCTGTATTTTACAGAACCCAAAGTTATTCCATCTTTCGTGCAATTTTTTCTTTTCATATGTATTAGTGAAATGATTATATTGACTTGCTTTTATAAGCGTTGTGTTTACTTTATTTAATCTTATGCCTTTGTATTTAAGTTTTCGTTCTATAATCCTTAACAACATCGCAGGTGCTCGATTGCTGATCGTTCTCCCGAATCTTTTCTTTTTATTGAATTTGCCTTTCTCATTCACCGTTGTTTCTTTCGCTCTTCTTTGAAGTCCCTTAAAACTCATGTTTTCGACAAATATTACGTCACCCAAAGCAAGGATGGAGTTAGCTAGCATCTCGTGATCCTGTTTTCTTTTGGCTCTATTTAGCCTCTGCAACTCTTTTAATTGGCTCTTTTTTCTCATATATCGTTTTGAAAACAGCCATTTGTCTTTATTGCTAGTATCAATCGTGCCGTCTTTTTTATATTTTAATGGATTGTTCGCTCTTTTACTTCTGTCCATACTTCTTTGGATAATCCTTATCTGTTTATCTAAGTCTATAACACTAGGCGCAAGCTCCGTCAGCATAACTTTTGTTTCAGAACAGACTGCCACAGTAGAAGTCCCTATATCAATACCTACTCTTTTCTGAGTAGAACTATTATCTTTCATCCCATTGGAATTGTACTTTTTCGGCGGCGTGCCTTCGAGCACTAATTGAGCATAGTATACATATTTATTCTTAATCCACTCTCTTTTAATTCTAACAAATTTAATTTTGTCTTTTAGAGCAAGGTGGGCATAGACGTCTTTCTTTTTAACGATTGTTCTAAGAACTAGACCGTTCCAAAATATATTGCCATTCTTGTATCTAATACCTGTTGAATTAGACTTCCCTTCGATGGAATTCATTTCACCGTACTTCTTGAAATGTACTTTCTTACCTTGTTTGTACATTAATTTTTCAAAAGCTCTGAAAGCTCTTGTGGCAATTTTTTGACTGGTAAATGCATCTATATTCTTTTTAAATTCATGTTGCATCGGTTTCACAAACTCATGAAGCGAATACTCGACTAATCCAAACTCCTTATTCAAATTGGAAAATAGCTTATTTCGCTTTTTGCCCTTCCCCATCTTACAAACAACTCTATATTTTTTTGATTGTTTTAAAGCTGTATATCTTTTAAGCAGTTCTCGTAAGCACGCATTATACATGCCCCTGGATAACTCGAATCGCTTAGATAATTTATGCTCTTGATGGATTTCAGTTCTTATTCTTAACGTTAGAACATAGCTTGGAGTTTTAGATTTAGCCAACGCACTCACCTCCTATAGATATATTTTACCATACAAGAACGTATGTTCTCAATAAAAAAATCGAACAATTAATATGTCTGAATACATACCTTGTTCGACATCACTTTCATCCCACACCTAAAGGAGTGGGCTTTCCCGTTCTGGAAGTTCTGTAATCCCCCCTTCTTTTTGTTTAAGTATTTGTTCGACGAATGTGACGTTAAAAATGTTTCAATTGTTTTTAAATGGGAAGTGTATGGCGGCACTTACACGACTTTTTGACGCAGTTGGAAAATTTATTGACGCACTTCCGCATTTTATTGAAAAGTCTAAAACTCCCTAATTTCTAAAATCCCCTAGTCGCATAAAGAATTCTTGAAGAAAGTTGTAGAATAGCTTCTCAGTCGGAAGGAGGACGCGGTCTTTTGGGGTGATGACTCCGACAGTTCGTGTGACATTTGGTTCGACTAATGGAATTTTCACCGCTGAGCGGGGTAAACTATCGACTAGCGTTTCTTCTGGCATTAGGGTAACCCCGAGGCCAGCTGAGACTAATCCTTTTAGAGCATCGATGTCATCTCCTTCGAACGCAACTTTTGGTGTAAAGCCAAGGTTTTGACAGGCGTTAACGACGATATCACGAAATACGAAGCCTTCTGGTAAAAGGACGAACGGTTCTTCTGCCAACTCCCATAATGTAATCGACTTCTTTTTAGCTAATGGGTGGTTAATCGGCAAAAGTGCAACAACGTTTTCTGTAAATAATATTTTTCTATTTATCTTTTTCTCTTCTTGTGGGACAGGGCCAAGTAGCGCAAGGTTAAAATCGCCTTTCACTACACCATCGATTAGTTCACGATATAACCCTTGTTTTAATTGGAATTTCGCTTCTGGGTATCGTTGACGGAAGGCATATATAACGGTTGGTAATGTATTCGCAGCTAAGCTGACTGGGAATGCAATGCGGATTGTACCTTTTTCCGGATCTAAATATTCTTCTACTTCCCTTTTCGCATCATCCATTACATTCATTGCATGTTTCATTCGTTCAAAAAATATTTTCCCTATCGGTGTTAATCGAACCCTTCTTCCTTCGCGTATAAACAAGTCTACTCCTAATTCACTTTCTAAGTTTACAATTTGCCTACTGACGGAAGATTGTGCGACATGTAAAGCGTCTGCTGCTTCTGTCATATGTTCTCTTACTGCTACTTCCATAAAGTACCGTATCTGTCTAAAGTCCACCTTTTCTCCCCCTAAATATCCACTTATGCAAAAAACGCATTAATATTATCGTTTCTTGATATTGATTCGATTATTTAAATAATTATAAAATATTTTATAATATCTGATAAATAATAACCTCATATTTATAAAAAAAATTACTATTAACATAAAACATTAACTGAAAAAGGACTGATGCGTATGAAAACATTAGAAAAAGTTCAACATTCACATACAAAAAATGCAAGCAAGTATGTTCAAGAAGTGTATGAAACGGTAAAAGTACGAAACGCAAATGAAAGTGAATTCCACCAAGCTGTAAAAGAGGTCTTCGATTCATTAGTGCCAGTCCTCGTGAAAAACCCTCAATATATGCGTCAAGCAATCCTCGAAAGAATCGTTGAGCCTGAAAGAGTCATCTCTTTCCGCGTACCATGGGTTGATGACAACGGAAATGTTAAAGTTAATCGCGGATTCCGTGTTCAATATAACAGTGCCATTGGACCTTATAAAGGTGGAATAAGATTTCACCCTTCTGTAAATGCAAGCATCATCAAGTTTTTAGGTTTTGAACAAATTTTTAAAAATTCATTAACTGGTCAACCAATTGGTGGAGGCAAAGGCGGAGCTGATTTTGATCCGAAAGGCAAATCAGACGGAGAAATTATGCGTTTTTGTCAAAGCTTCATGACAGAGCTTAGCAAGTATATCGGACCAGATATCGACGTACCAGCTGGCGATATAGGTGTTGGTGCAAAAGAAATTGGTTACTTATTTGGACAATATAAGAAAATGCGTGGCGGATTTGAAGCTGGAGTTTTAACTGGCAAAGGAATTGGTTATGGGGGAAGTTTAGCACGTAAAGAAGCTACAGGATATGGGACTGTTTATTTTGTAGAGGAAATGTTAAAAGATAGTAACCAACACTTCAAAGGAAGCACTGTCGTTGTATCAGGATCGGGAAATGTTTCGATTTATGCAATGGAAAAAGCGATCGAGCTAGGTGCAAAAGTAGTAGCATGTAGTGATTCAAATGGTTACATTTATGATCCGAACGGCATTAACTTAGATACTGTAAAACGTCTTAAAGAAGTAGAGAATAAACGAATTAGCGAGTATGTAAAAGATCACTCTAATGCAATTTACAGTGATCAATGCAGTGGCATCTGGTCGGTTCCATGTGATATCGCTCTTCCTTGTGCGACGCAAAACGAAATAGATGAAGAGTCTGCAAAACTGTTAGTATCTAATGGGGTAAAGGCGGTAGGTGAAGGGGCAAATATGCCATCTTCGTTAGAAGCTATTGAAGTTTTCTTACAAAATGGGGTATTATTCGCTCCTGCAAAAGCGGCTAATGCTGGTGGTGTTTCTGTATCAGCATTAGAAATGGCACAAAATAGCATGAGACTTTCCTGGAGCTTTGAAGAAGTCGATTGTAAGCTACAAGAAATTATGAAAAATATTTACCGCAATAGTAAAAAAGCAGCAGAAGAATATGGAGCACCTGGAAACTTAGTGGTTGGCGCAAACATTGCTGGTTTCGTAAAAGTTGCGGATGCGATGATTGCTCAAGGAATTATTTAAAATAAAAGTGCACCTTCGTATTTCCAAGGTGCACTTTTTGTTTCTTATTTTAACAATCCAACCATTTGAAGTCCGTGATAAATGCCGTCGTCTTCTACTGAATCTGTCACATGTTTTGCAACGGATTTTACTACATCTTCTGCATTCCCCATTGCTACACTGTTGTGAACTTCTGTTAACATTTCAATATCATTCAATCCGTCCCCAAAAGCATAAACGTTTTCCTTTGAAACGCCAAGCTTTTCGACAATTTTATCGATACCTTTTGCTTTCGAACCACCCTTTGGAAGAATATCAACCGAAACAGGATGCCATCTTACGAAATCAAAGTCATCATACTTCTCTTCATATTGCTTTTCCTCCCCTACTGGACAGAATAGAAGCGATTGGTACAATTCACGCTCTTTATAATAGTGAGGGTCGTGTGTTGGGAACTGTTTTATTTTTAATGTATCAATACTTTCCTTTATGAAAGGATGCTCTGGTACATTCGCCTTCATATCTTCATGATCCATATATACAATCGGATGCTCATTTTGTAACGCATCTTCCGTTAACTTAATTAGGGAGGTAATATTTAATGGATTCGCATATAATACTTCCCCATTTAACACAACGTATTGCCCGTTATAACTAACGAACGTATTAATACCTAATTCTTTCCGTAATTCTTCATACATAAAAGGTGCCCGACCTGTCGCAATCGCAACGATATGTCCCGCTTCTTTTAGTTTCATAATCGATTCTTTCGTAGAGGCAGGTAGTTCTTTTTCATGATTTAATAACGTTCCATCTATATCAAAGAAGATAACGCTTTTGTTTGTCATGCTCTCTCCTACTTTCTATATGTATTTCGTGATCTAGTTAGCCAAAATAATGTAAGAATAGATCACTTCATTATTATTAGTCTTAGTGTAAGTTATGAAACGGCTTTCATGTCAACCTATATGTTTTATATTAGTATGGATAATGGAGCAAAGGAGAATTCAATTGGCATAAATCAATCGGGAGACGTAAAAGGAATCCCTCCGATAAAATCTCTTTCATAGCAGAATACATAAAAAGTCCTAATTATTATTTTTTTGAGCAACAATAAAAAACCATTTAGAGACATAGTTCTAAATGGTTCAAATTTGATATTTATTTTTTCATCTTATTTCCTCTCCACTACCTTCTCCCGGTTCAAAACATGCTTCACTGCTCCAACATATTCTGCGAGGGCTCGTTGACTTACTGCAGCTGCTGGATTTAGCGTTTCAAATCCGTGATAGGCGCCTGGGTACAGGTGAAATTCAACGTCGACTCCTGCTTGGCATAGTCGTTTAACGTAATCGAGTGTTTCATCACGAAATGGATCTAATTGCCCAACACATGTATACGTGTAAGGAAGATTTGTCAGGTCTGTTGCACGCGATGGAGCCGCATGAGCTGGGACGTCGTCTTTACCATTTTTCCCATTTAAATACATAGACCAACCTTTTTCGTTTAAATCATGATTCCAGATTAGATTGCCTGTAATCTCTAAACTGGACGGTGAATTGTTTTTATCATCAATCATCGGATATAGTGGCATTTGGAAGCAAAGTTCTGGGCCATTTCTATCGCGAGCAAGTAAAGCTAGCGCTGCGGTTAAGCCGCCTCCTGCACTTTGTCCGCCAACTCCAATTCTTGAAGCATCTACCCCTAGTTCATCCACCTTTTTAGCAAACCACTGTAGAGCTGCATAGCAATCCTCTAACGGTGCTGGATACGGATGTTCCGGTGCAAGACGATAATCAACGGAAACGACCACACAATTGGCCTCCTTAACAAATCGTTGACATAATAAATCATCACCCTCTGGGGCACCTAACACATATCCACCACCATGAATCCACAATAGTCCTGGAAGTTTCTCTGTTTTTTCTTTCGGCTCATAAATACGTACTCTTACGTATGGATTATCTTCAGGTCCAGGTACCATTCTATTTGAAACAACGACCTCTTCATCAACCGGTAGTTCTGTTAACTGCGCCGCATCCTCCATTGCCTTTCTCGTAGCTTGTACATCGTCTAAGTTTAACGGGGGAAAAATGTCAAGCATTGCACGTAACTCAGGATCAATTCTATTTTTCATTCAAAGCCCTCCTTTAATTATCCATTCGTTCCTATTTCTTGAGGTGCATGTCTTATATACTATATTACTTATAGTCGTTCTAATATTCTAAACTTTATAAAAAAACATCCAAAAGTAGTCTTTGGATGTAATAGCCTTTTATTATTCAAATTCAATTAAGTCTCGGAATTTTTCTATTACGTTTTCAGCCAAAATTCCTTCTTTATAAAAGTGGTTTGTATATACACTCAACAACATTTCGTTCTCTTCTTTCATTTGTATTTTTAGTAACACGTTATTAATAATTGATGAAAGCTCTTTGGCATTCCCATACATTGTATTCCAGGCGCGTACTTGCAATTCTATATTATCACTTAATGCTGCTTCTTCTAGGTCTTCCACAAGTACTGGTTCGGATAAGTGTGCATACGGATCTTCGTAAATATCTGTATAAATAAAAGCAATTGGATTATGTTCATCAAGATGATAGCTGAACTTTTCGTTGCCTACAGTAACAACATACTCTTTTCCAAAAAATTCAATCTCTCCATTTTCGAATTCGATATTAGGTGTTAGTGATTGAATAGCACATGAAACATCGGGTGTAATGAACCAATATCGATATTCGCTATTTAACTCGGATACATAACTTTCAAATGTTGTCTCCGCTAACTTTTCTTCATCTCGTAATTTCGTATAGAGGCTAGGTCGATAAAAATAATTAGCATCTAAACTTTCCATCGTAATTGTCCATTCACTTTCAGGACATTCGAACAATACACGAAACGCAAAACTATTGTCTCTTTTCTGTAGTTCGTCATATATAAACCATTGGCCAACTTCTATAGGATGATTAGTATCTTCCGATGTGACGTTTTTAAAATGCAATTGAATTAGTGATTTTGTTGAAAAACCACCATCTGTATTAATAATAAGCAGCAATGATTTATCGTCACGAATGATTTGCTGAATTACCGCATCGTGCAAACTTTCTTGAAACACCTCTTGAACAGCTTGGGGTAAATACGTAATCGCCATTTTTGTTTGTTCGTAAGCCGCATCAAGAACTTGTTCGAATTCTTTATCAGCTTCTCGCATCCATTGAACGTAATCATCACGTACATGTTTTGGTAATGTTGGCTTGTTTAGTGTACCGTCCTTCACATACGGAATAAATCTGCTTGGCAAGGTCTGTAACAATTGCTCCTTTACTTCATCAAGTTCTTCTTTTAATCGAGTGAAAATGTCCTCGCCTTCTTCCTCCGCTTCCCGCAGCGCGATCTCCCAATGCTCATCTTCCTCTTGAATAGGCAACAAATTACACATTAAAAACTTTTCCTTCGCTTCTTTTGATATATGCCACATACGTTTATCCCCCAGTTTTTAGTAAACATTTTCGTTTCTTTCTATAGTAAAAAAGAGACTACACTTCTATGTAATCTCTATTAATCTCAAAACCATTCATTCAGCTTTTTTCTCCATTTTTTATTTGATTGTGCTTCTAGTCTTTCCATATGCTCCTTATTTTTCACAAAAATACTGTAAGCAGAAATAATCGTTATTTTTCGAACTAATATAAAAACACCTATAGCAATAAAGGCAACAAATAATGGATAGTAAGGTACTAACACACCTAAAGCGATGTCTTGCCTCTCTAGTAAGAATCCGAGAAAACTAATTATTAGTAATGCGACACCAAGCCCGATTACAAAAGCACCATTCTTCCGCTTCACGTTTTCGTAACGCTCCATTAAGTTTTGGAGAGTTGTTGAGTCAAGCAACAGCATTTTTTTATCAAGCTTTTCATAGTCTGTGTTCGCTTTTACTATCACTGATACAATAGTAACTAATCCTAGTGTAGCAAGTAAAATAATAGGGATAACATAAATTTCTGGTTTGTCTTTAAAAACTAAATATGGAATTACAGACAATATAAGTAAACTAAAACCTAAAGATAAAGATTTACCTACTTTCGTATAGTAATCTAAATACCCTTCTACTTTCTCCTTGCTTACGTAATATCCATCATTTGAATGATCATTTTCTGACACGTTATCCTTTAACAAGAAATCTGTTGACACTTCAAAGATAGTAGAAATCATTATTATTTTTTCTGTTTCAGGATATCCTTGACCATTTTCCCACTTACTTATTGCTTGGCGTGATGTATTTAGCTTCTCTGCTAATGCCTCTTGTGAAAGTCCATTCTCTTTTCTTAACGCTAATAATTTTTCTCCAAATGACATATTTTTAACTCCCTCCTTAATCTTAACTAAATTGTACGAAAACATCACTGCTAACTCTATCATTCTATCGTTGCACTTTGTTAACAGAAAGTTGCGTTATTATATTTTCCAGTTGCACAGGCGATTTGTTAGGGCTTTTTCAACTATTTCCCGAAAAATGAAATGACAAATTTTTCTTAAAATATATTTTACCATACAATACCACTTTAAAAGGTAATTTTCCCCATCAAAAAAAAGCGAACAGCACATAGACTGTTCGCTTCATTCTTGACATTGTTATAACAACTGCATTGTCGTTATACACGTATTGTCACCTTCAAAAGTAGATATTTCGGATTTCGTTTCTTTTCCATCGTATTCAATTGTCACTTGAAATGTTTGGTCTCTCGGTAGCCATAAGTCGATAAATCCATTCTCCAAAGAAGTAATTGTTTCATCGACTACGACATTTCCGTTTTCATCTTCTATATATACATCAAACTCTTGTTCTACTAGTTCTCCTTGGCATCCTGTTAAGCTATGGATTGCACATGGGTGTGTTTTTTCCACATAAGGCGCAATCGAAACGAAAAACTCTTCCTTAGGAAGCTCATATGTTGTAACTTCTTCATCCTCTTCCGTTACGATTAGTTCATGTGATGTGATAGAAGCGGAAACCTCTTCGAAACTACCAACACTATATTCATTCACTAATTGCTTAATGTCTACTGTTTTTGTTTCGTTATTGCTACATGCCCCTAAGATTAAAAGAAAGCATATTCCAATAATAGATAGTCCTATTTTTCTCAAGAAAGCTCAACTCCTATAATCTATTTGTACGTATTTTAACATATAAGTAATTAGCTTTTATGTTAAAATTGTTACAATCAATAGGAGTTTAGAGCATTACTTCTTCATTTACTTACGATTCCAAAATCGATGATGAGCTATAGCAGAGACAAACTCTTTTTCTATGTTCGTATAAGGGTCCGCGAAAACGACACCTTCCAAATTATTATGTTTATCATTTTGAATATAAAGTTTCCCGGTCGTTGCCACTCCAATTGGCTTAAAACTTTTGTACGCACCTTTCATAAATTCGTCCACACGTTGATCAAAAACTGTTTGGTTTTTAGAGCGACCACCTACAACATATAGTGCATCTAATAGCACGTGATGTGTTGTAAGAAATGTTTTATTCACTTTTAACTTCGCACCATCTGTCCCTGTTATAGTACCAAGCTTATCACTAATGACATCTATAAATATACCATTTTGCTTGAGCTCATCCATTACCTTCATCACTTCTCGCCCATTAAATCCTTCTCCAATTAGTACTCCTACTTTTAATGAAAAGGCAAATTTCGGGGTGTTCGCTTGGCTAACTGCAGGGGAGGTCACTGTTACAGGTACATGATTTCCGGCTGGAGGTTTTACTCCTACATTTTCCGCTATTGTAGTTGCCATTTCTTTATCTACATTCACAAACATATTTACAACTTGTTGACGAACAGATTCACTCTCCACTTTCCCTACTGAAAAACTAAAAGATTCAATAATATGCTGTTTCTCAATAGTCGACATACTATTCCAGAACATTCTTGCATGAGAAAAGCAATCTTTGAAACTATTGTCCTTTTGCTTACGACCTGCTACTTTTTCTGGATAATGAGCAAATCCTTCAGGGCTAGGACCTGGTGTATTGTTTGCAATCGAGTTTTTATAATAGTTTACTTGGTCTACATCTATTCGATGTCTCATATGACCATCTCGCTGATTATTATGAAAAGGACAGAGTGAACGATTGATTGGAAGTTCTGTATAATTAATACTTCCTAGTCGGTGCATTTGTGTCACTTTGTAAGTAAATGTTCTTCCTTGTAATATTGGATCATTCGAGAAATCAATGCCAGGAACAAGGTTTGTTATATCAAACGCTGATTGTTCTGTTTCAGCGAAAAAATTATCTACATTACGATTCAATGTTAACTTTCCGATTTTTTCGACAGGGATTAATTCTTCCGGCCATAATTTCGTTGGGTCGATAATATCAAATTCGTATTTAAATTCATCTTCTTCCGCAATCATCTGTACACCTAGTTCAAAAACTGGATATGCACCACGGTCAATCGCTTCTTTTAAATCTCGTCTATGATAATCAGGGTCAATTCCACCAATTATTTGTGCTTCTTCCATTAACAGCGAATGAACACCGAGTATTGGCTTCCAATGAAACTTTACAAATGTTGCTTTACCTTGATCATTGACAAATCGAAACGTATTAATCGGAAACCATTCCATCATACGCCAGCTTCTAGGGATAGTTCGATCCGACATTGCCCACATAACAAAATGCGCGGACTCTTGATTGTTCGCAACAAAATCCCAAAAATTATCGTGAGCAGCCGAAGCTGTCGGCATATCATCATGTGGATTCGGTTTCAGTGCGTGTTGCGAATCTACGAATTTAAATGGATCGTGTACAAAAAACACTGGGAACGGAAGTGATAGTAGATCATAATTCCCTTCCTCGGTATAGAATTTAGTGGCAAATCCTCGCACATCCCTCGCTGTATCCTTTGAACCTTTTCCGCCTTGAACAGTAGAAAATCGTACAAAAACAGGAGTGGTAGTAGTTGGGTCTTGTAGAAAGCCGGCCTTTGTAACCTTTCTCATCGATTTATACACTTGAAACTCTCCATGAGCACCAAAGCCTCTAGCATGTACGACCCTTTCCGGGATTCGTTCTTTATCAAAATGCATCTGTTTTTGGATAAAATGAAAATCTTCCATTAAAATTGGACCACGCGGCCCGGCTTTTAATGTAGCATCATTGTTAGCAACTTTTAACCCTTCATTTGTTGTTATCTTTTTACCGGTATTTTGAATACGGAACTTCTCTAGTTGTTTATCTTTACTGCTACCATCTATTTTCTTGTTGTTTCTTGATGACTGATCCATTTATTCACCTACCCTACTAAAAGTTAAACCAACTAATATATATGAAATTTCGTAGGAATAAGAACACCATCTAATCTAAACTCGAAAAGAACAGGACCAGTGTATCCACTGACCCTGTTCCTATTTAAAGCCCTTTTATCCACCTACCAGCCATTTCAATCCAATTTACAACCTCACTCTGAAGGTTTTTTGCACTAACCATCGTTTCTTCTGTTCCAAGTGATAAACCGTGAGCACCTCTAGGATAAATATGCATTTCTAATGATACGTCGTGCTTTGCAAGTGCGTTTGCAAACAACAAACTATTTTCTACTGGGACCGCGGTATCGGTAAACGTATGCCATAGAAAAGTAGGCGGTGTATGTGACGTTACTTGATTTTCTAATGACATTAGGTTAAGCAACGCTTTATCAGCTAACTTTTTCCCTAACAACGCTCGAAAACTACCTTTATGTGCATGTTCCCCTGATGTGATGACTGGATACGATAGTATTAGTCCATTCGGTTTTATTTGTTCCGGCTGTACGTCTAATATTTTGGGTAACGGGTCTCTATTCCAGAAAACTCCTAAACTCGCTGCAAGGTGTCCACCAGCAGAGAAACCCATTATAATGATTTTGTTTGCATCTACATTCCACTTATCTACATTCTTTCTAATTAACTTTACTGTTTTCGCTAACTGACATAATGCTGATGGAAATTCTGTTGGCTTTACACTATACCTTAAAACAGACGCATGAAACCCCATTGCGTTTAATTGAATCGCGATAGGTTCCGCTTCCCGATCGGAAGTGAACTCATACCCTCCCCCAGGGCAGACGACAACCATTGGCCTTTTTCGATTAGGATCGATTTCAGATGAATTATCCAATATGTAAGTATGTAACATGGCGACATCTTGTTTATGTTTCACTTCTATTTTCTCATGCAGCATATTCTTTTCCCCCTTCTCCCAACATAGATAAAGTGTACCACCCAAATGACATTTCTTCAGTACCATTAAAAACTTGTCTAAATGTTTGCACAAAAAAAGACGGAATAAACCGCCTTTCCATTAAACAGATTGTATCACCTCTTTAATTGACTCTGTCCCACCAATTACCTGAAACTCTTTCCCAATGGTGCTATCATTTTGTAATGTTGCAATAATTACCCTCGCTACATCTTCTCTAGCAACTTCTCCAATTTCCAAATCAAATCCCGCTTTTATCTTTCCTGTTCCTTTTTCATTTACTAATGCACCAGGATGGATGATCGTATAATCTAATTCCGTCTTTCTTAACCATTCATCCGCATAATATTTCGCTGCCACATATGGTGCGAAAGAAGGTGGGGCATCGAGAATAGCTTGTCGTCTCGTATCAAAGGAACTAATCATAATAAAACGTTTTATACCAGCTAATTTAGCAGCTTCTACTGTTTTTATCGCACCATCCAAGTCGACCATTATCGTTTTATCTTTTCCCGTATGTGGCCCTGAACCAGCTGTAAATACTATCGCATCGACGCCTTCCGCAGCTTTTGCAATTGAATCAATATCTCCCTCTAAATCTACTACTACCGTTTCGGCACCTAACTCTTCAAAAAAAGATGCTTGCTCCTTATTACGGATCATCGCCCTCGCATGTAAATGATCCTGTTCTTGTATAAAGGTTACTAACTGTTTTCCGATTTGGCCATTTGCTCCAACTACAAGTATTTTCATCGTAAACATCCTTTCTACAAATGTTTTAACTCTTTCCATTCATCTTAGAGGGATAAAATGACAAATGCAAACAGTCTGCTTATACGCTCATTTAACAATGAACAAGAAAAGACCCGCATTACGACGGGTCCGATTGCTCTTCTATTAGTTGTAAAATTTGTTCCTTTGTCGGAAGTGCTGAGATGGCGCCTTTTGCAGTGGCAGTTAAAGCACCACTAGCATTGGCAAACTGTAAAAATTGTTCATAGTTCTCGGCAAGTACATTCGTTAAATTTTCCGATGTCGTGCCAGATACGAGTAGTTGATATAAGAAACCACCTATAAAGGCATCGCCTGCACCAGTTGTATCTTGTACTCCGACCTTGTATCCTTTTGACTCCCACTTTTGCCCTTTCACGTAAAGGTCTGCTCCTTTTGCACCTTTCGTAAAAATAACAGCTTGGACATCACCGGTAAACAAGGAGTGAATCGCTTGTTCCGTATCAGTTAACCCTGTAATAAATTCTAATTCTTCATCCGAGATTTTAACAACGTGCGCATGCGGGATAAATTCCAAAATTGCTTCGCGGCAATCCGATGGGTTATCCCAAAGAGGAAGTCTCACATTTGGGTCAAAGCTAATAAGTCCACCACTATTTTTCATTAAGGAAATCGCCTTTTTATGCGCATGTTTCATTGGACTTTCTACTAAGTCTACAGAACAGAAATGTAGAATATCTCCTTTTTGGAACCAGTCTGCTTCCAGCTCATCTTCTTGAAAAAGTAAGTCTGCTGACGGTTTACGATAAAAAGAAAATTCTCTTTCACCATCTTCTGTTAACGAAACAAATGCTAGTGCTGTATTGGCTTCCGCTGTTCGGAGCACTTTATCTGTCTCTACCCCAACATCGTTTAACACTTCCAATAAAAAATCACCAAATGAATCTTGTCCCAGTTTTGTAATGATAGAAGCGTTATGACCATATTTCGCAACTGCGGCCGCAACATTCGCAGGTGCCCCACCAGGTGCGCGCTCGAAAGATACGACATCTTTAAGCGACACACCTTTTTGTTGTGGGATAAAATCGATTAACACTTCACCGATTGCGTATAATTTTGTCATACTCTCACCCTTATTTAGAAATACCTTCAGAAAGTTCATATTTTGTAAAACTACATTCTAGCTTCCCATCGCTGTAAATTTTTATTCCGTTCGATTCACTCTTTGGAAAAACTCTAGTCGTGAATACAACTTCTCCGTCGTTAATGAAAATTTCAGCAATACTACGGTCTACTATTACTTGTACTTTCGTAATGTCTCCAATTTCAAGTTCCGCACTTCTAATTATACCGAACTCTTCTCCAAAAACAGCATCAAATTTTTCACGATTTAAGCTTACTACTTGCTTTTCTTTATTAAATTGTAGGACTAATCCTTCTGTATCTGATGCGAACAGTTCCACACCGAATGTAGAAGAGGTTTTATTTTGAAAATCTAGTTCCAGTTCGTACTGGCTAGATTCATGATCAATTTCTTTCACGCCTTCTACGGTCATTAGTTCTTTCACCTTTTGACCTTTTCTTAGAAGCTTCAATGAGTCCGCTGGCTTTTGAAGAACCTTCCCATTTACTAGATTAAGTTCTCTCGGTAATGACAAGCAATGTGCCCAATCTTCCTTATCTGTTGGATAGTCAATTTCCCCCATACCTGCCCACGCGTATAAAAAACGCTCGTTATTAGGACCAGTAAATGTTTGAGGAGCGTAGAAATCGAACCCTTTGTCTAACTCTTGATAAGTTTCTACATCGAATGTAAGAGTTTCAAGATTTAGCTTACCAATGACGTAAATTACGTTGTAAAGATTGTGGTAATCGTGTCCATCTGGCTTCAACCCTTGTGGAGATACGACAATCACATCTTTGCCATCCAACTCGAAATAATCGGGACACTCTAGCATGTAAACAGAGTCTGGGAGCTCTAAGTTTATGTTCAATTCACCTTTGAAACTCCAATCTATTCCGTTACTAGATTCATAGACTATGATAGCTCCAGTTAAATCGGTTCTTTGCGCACCGAGCATCATGTAATAAGTGTCACCTTTTTGAAAAACTTTCGGATCACGAACGTGACCAGTAAACCCGGATGGAACACCTTCTATCAACGGGTTGTTTTCGTATTTCGTAATGTTGCCATCCCTGTCCATAATCGCAAGGTTTTGATTCGCAGATCTCTCTTCCGCACTATATTTGATATTACCTGTATAGTACAAATAAAGCTTACCATCTATTTCGAGAGATGCTCCAGAATAGGCACCATGAGATTCATAGTCTTCAACTGGAACTATTGCTACAGGAAGTCTTTCCCAGTTTACTAGATCTTTTGACTTTGCATGTGCCCAATGCTTCATACCGTGCATAGCCCCGAACGGATACCATTGATAAAACACATGATATTCCCCGTTAAAATACGCAAGACCATTCGGATCATTAATTAATCCATACTGAGGATGAATATGAAAGTTAGGCTTCCATTTGGAATGTATAGACTTTAATCTTAGTTGCTCTAATTCTTCTTCTGTTGCTTCATAAATTGTTCTATATTTTGGTTCCGTATATCTTTCCATATTGACACCTCTCTCACACATCTATTAAACTTCGTAACTTGGTTTTTTAATTTTTGCGTATGCTACTGTAAAAATGAAGCCCATAACGATTGCTAAAATGTTTGCAATTAAATAATGAAGATGACCTCCACCTTGTGTCGCAACAATTGCAAAACCAGGAATTGCGGTTGCTCCAAACCCTAAAGCTGTAACATTTAGAAAATACACGTATGCTCCACCGAATGTAGCACCTAAACAACCTGCGATAAGTGGGAACTTATACTTTAAATTGATTCCGAATAATGCTGGCTCCGATATTCCAAATAGTAATGAACCGAAGGACGACACACCAATTTGACGTGCTTTATCGTCTTTCCAACGTAAAAACAAGTACCCAAGTACCGCTCCACCTTGTCCCATTAAAGCTACTGACATTAAAGGCATAATAAAGTTAAAACCTGTATCTGCTAACAGTTGGGCTTCCACAGCTCCAATGACGTGATGTAATCCTGTGATAACGACAATCTGTTGAACACCTGCAAATAAAATAAATCCGATAACCCCTAGATTTTCCGTTCCCCACATTAAACTGTACGTTAAGTAGTCTGCTAACGTACGTCCTAATGGACCGATAATAACGAATAATAATAACCCAGAAAGTGTTACAGTTAATAGTGGTGCTAAGAAAAGCTTAATCATATCAGGAACTTTTTTATTAAAAAACTGATCTAGTTTCGCTACGACAAGTCCCATCATTAGTGCTACGATAATACCACCTTGGAACCCTACTAATTCGATATTTAATCCTAATATATTAATCTGCTCTGCATTAGCATCCCCACTAGCAACAGCAAATGCATTTCCTAAATCCGGATGTAGCATAATCGCTCCAATTACTAAACCTAATACTGGATTTCCACCAAACCTTTTCGTAGCGGAATAAACAACTAGTAAAGGTAGAATCGTGAAAATACCAGTGGACATAATTTGAAAGAATCGATTAATCCCTGTAATAGACGGATACATTTCCACAACAGATCTTTCCCCAAAAACTCCTGGCTGACCTAATAATCCAGTAATCCCCATTAATAAGGCAGCTGCCAATAAGCCTGGAATGATTTGTACGAACACATCTGATAGCGCTTTTATACCACGTTGAAACGGGTTTTGTTTTTTAGTAGATTGTTCTTTTACATCACTTAAAGACATATCTGCTATTCCTGCTTCTACTTTAAATACTTCAAACACGTTATTTACAATACCAGCACCAAATATGATTTGTAGTTGGTCACCAGCGACGAACGCCCCTTTAACGTGCTCCACTTGTTCGATTGCTTTTAAATCCATTTTGTCATTGTCTTTTAAAACAATTCTTAAACGAGTAGCACAGTGAGCCGCCCCTTGTATATTTTCTTTTCCACCGATTAAATGCACAACATCTTTTGCTGCTTCGTTGTACTTAGATGTATTATTTTTACTCACGGTATATCCTCCTCTTGCATTCTACTAGTGAACCGGAACCGGTTCCATTTGTTTGCAAAAAAATATATTGTTTGAACCGGCTCTATAGCTTCGATACAGGAACCGGTTCCACGGATTAATTGTATTACGATTTTATTTGTATTGCAATCATTATTTTGAAAACGCTATACTTTTTTGACACTGTTCCCTTCTAGCAGTGTAAAGTCTGCTTTTTGGACACTCGGGACTTGTTCTTCATTAATGATGCTTATCATTGTTGTTGCCGCAAGATGGCCTGTTTCTTTATGCTTAAATTTAATGGTCGTTAAACGAGGCTCCGTAAATGTGGAATAAACATACCCACCAAAACCAGTTAAAGAAATATCTTCAGGTACATTTTTTCCTGTCTCTCTAATTGCTTTCATTGCACCTAACGCGATGTTGTCTGTTGCGCAAATTAGTGCCGTAAATTGTTGCTCCTTCATTATTTGCTTCGTCATTTTGGCTGCTTTGTCTATATCAAACTCGGTTTCATAAACGGTCGCAACATTTTTTCCTTCATGGAGCAGTCCATCTAAAACACCTTGTTTCCGTACTTTTCCTACGGCAACATCACGCTCATAAACTCCTAAATACACTACCTTCTCATGACCATGACCTGCCACGTACTTTCCGATTTCGTACCCTGCATTGTAATCATCAAAGACGATACAATGTACTGCGGGAGTTTCCTGACCGACGATTAAAACCGGTGTGTTCATAGACTGAATGACATTTATATGTTCATCCGTCATTTCTGTTCCAAAAAGGATGATGCCATCAACTTTTTGTCTTTCTAAATTCAGCAAACTTTCTATTTCTAATTCAATACTTTTACTCGTATTAATGATTAATGATGTAAATTGATTTTCTCTAAGTTTCTCATCTATTGCCATTAGGACTCTAGATGTTACATAGGAATCAAGAGCAGGTGCAATAACACCAATAAAGTTTGTTCTCTTTGACTTTAAACTTCTTGCAAAGGAATTAGGCTCATAGTTTGTTTCCTCAATGACTTTTTTTATTTTATCTTTTGTTTCCGGGCTAACTTGTCCACCGTTTAAATAACGTGATACCGTACTTTTCGCTACACCTGCTATTTTCGCGATATCATTAATTGTGACTTTCATTTTTGTACCCCCACACTACAAACCTTTACGTTCATAAACATTTTATTACTATAAATATACCTACTAAAGATCGTATGAACAAGTTGGAATATGAAACAGAAAAGATTTGTATAAAAGAAGAACTCTCAACAGAATATTTAGATTTTACGAAAAATTATATTTTGTTTCGCCTTTCGAAATGTTAAAATAGATTTATATTTTTTATTACATAGACAAGCGGACGGTAATCTGTCCCAACAAGGAGGAATACATAATGACAAAACGACCAATTACTGCAGACGATTTATGCCAGTTTAAGTTTGTAGGAGATCCTCAAGTATCCCCTAACAAAGACAAAGTAGCATACGTACTAACACATGTAGATCAAGAAAAAGATGGCTACTATTCTTATATTTACGTAACAGATCTTAATGGAGAAGGCAGAAAGTTTACATCTCATTATTCGAAAGATCATTTAGTGAAGGACGTTGCTCCTAAATGGTCTCCAGACGGTAGTTCCATTGCGTTCCGTTCCAACCGCACAGGAAAAAATCAAGTTTGGCTTCTACATACAGACGGTGGGGAAGCAGTTCAACTAACAGACGTAGTGCAAGGTGTTGGTGAATTCACATGGTCACCTGACGGTAAGCAGTTAGCTGTTACGGTTCATGGTGAGTTAAAATTGTCTACTGAAAAAGACGAAGAGAAGAAGGATAAAAGTGATGTAAAGGTGATCACAAGACTTCGTTACAAAGGTGACGGAGTTGGAATTTATAACGAAGATCGCAAGCATGTTTATTTATTTGATGTAGAAACAAAAGTTTTCACAAAAGTAACAGCTGGAGATCATGATTTTGGTCAAGCGCGTTTTTCTCCAGATGGAAAAAGCTTATTTTATGTTGGGACAAAAGCAGAAGATAAAGAGTGGGGTTACTTGCCGGCGATTTGGAAATATGATATTGCTTCAAAAGAAGAATCACTTTTCTATCAAGGAAATGGGTACGTTATGGCTCCTTCTTTTTCTCCAGATGGTAAATGGTTAGCAGTTGCGGGTCATACACGCGGAGAAAGAAGTCAAGGGAATGCGAATGTTCTTTTACTATCTGTTGAAACGGGTGAATTAAAAAATGTAACGGAGCATTTTGATTACACAGTAGGTAACCTTGTAGGCGTAGATGCGAAATATGATACGGCTGAAGGGCGTTTGATTTGGGATGAAACAAGTTCTAATATTTACTTCATCGCAACTGTCGGTGGCGACTGTCAATTGTTTAAAGTAAGTTTGGATGGGAAAGTTTCAGCTGCATTAACTCCTGGGGTAGCGTCGGTTACATCTTTTGATATCGTTAGTGACGATCAAGCTGTTGTTGTACTTGCAACTCCACATTCAACTGGAGATGTCGTAGTTCAAGATTTGAATAACGTGAAAAATTTTGTACAAGTAACAGATTGGAATAGCGAGCTTTACAATGAGGTTCATTTAAGCACTCCAGAAAACTTTCAATACAAAAGCACAGACGGCTGGGATATTGAAGGTTGGGTGATGAAGCCTTACGGATATGATGAAGGTAAAAAATATCCGATGATCCTTCAAATTCATGGTGGACCAGCAACTGCTTATGGGAATGGTTTACATCACGAAATGCAGCTAATGGCGGCGAAAGGCTATGTGGTTCTTTATACAAACCCACGTGGCAGCCACGGCTATGGACACGACTTCGTAAATGCTGTTATCGGGGATTACGGTGGTATGGACTATACAGATATTATGGCTGGTGTTGATTACGCGCTAGCAAACTTTGATTATATTGATCAAGAAGAACTGTTCGTGACGGGTGGAAGTTACGGTGGCTATATGACAAACGTTATCGTTACTCGTACAGACCGCTTTAAAGCAGCTGTTACACAACGCAGTATTTGTAACTGGCATAGCTTCTACGGAACTAGTGATATCGGCTTCTTCTTCACAGAATGGCAGCACGGTCACGCCGACCTTTGGGACGATTATGAAAAACTTATTAAACTATCACCTTTACATTATGCTCGTAACGTTAAAACACCAACGCTTATCCTACACAGTGAACAAGACTTACGCTGTCCAATGGAACAAGCAGAGCAATGGTATGTGGCGCTTAAACGTCTAGGCGTAGACACAAAGCTTGTCCGCTTCCCAGACGAGAACCATGATTTATCCCGCTCCGGTAAACCGAAACACCGATTAGAACGCCTTGAACATTTAATTGGTTGGTTTGAGGATAGAAGAAAATAAAAATTGACTGATTGGGTGTACATTTTCGATGGAAATACGGCTTTTCTACTTCTTCGTTGGAAGTAGGAGAGCCGTTTTATTTTGTTGTTCAACTAAATGCACGAGTTTTTTATCACCGGACAGCGTTTTATTTATCACCCACGGGCCTTTTTTTATCAACAACTTCGATTTTTTTATCAGCGCGGCCACTTTATTTATCAACGACTCCGGTTTATTTATCAACGCTCACCATTTATTTATCACTGACTCCAATTTATTTATCAACGCTCACCATTTATTTATCACTGACTCCAATTTATTTATCAACGACCTCGATTTATTTATCACCGCGCACAATTAATTTTGATACTGATTAAGTTGGCTTGGCTTCCGTACAACATCACGTTTGTTCTGAACAACATATTGAAGATTCTGTTCCACTTATCACAGTTTCTGTTCAACATGTTTGGATTTCTGTTCGATATCACAAGTTTTGTTCAACTCACCGCGGTTTCTGTTCCACTTCGCAAAGTTTCTGTTCAACATTTTTGAATTTCTGTTCAACAAACTAATATTTCTAAACCACACGTAGCAAATGCGTATTCTCAACCACATCCCACTCACGGATTATATTTTCTAATTTTAATCGTCCAATTAGATCCGGTTCCTATATTGTATGCCTTCGCGAAAGACCCTTGATTAATAGCAATGGCCATATTATCTAAGGAATTGACATATACGAGCGGTTGACCAATTCTTGTATCTGCAAACGAACGACCGTATGCCATTTGATTCAAATATACTTTTCGCTTCCCGTGTTTTATTTCCACTTCTACCATTTCTCCATATGAAATTCCTTGCGTTTCGAAAAGTTCACGACTGATGTTGCTCCAAAGGTTTCCGAATTGAATGTCTAAAATATCAATAATTCCAGTAATCTCACCGTCCTTCACTACGGCGTCATTGCAGCATAGTGTAACAATAGAGTCGACAGGCTGTAATGGGCCCACCTCTTCAAAAGATATTTTTCCAGACGCTAGCCTTGCAGCGGTGTAAGCATACACATCTCTTCCATGGAACGTATGGGATGCACCAGATTTAGGGAGTCGGTTCACGTTTTCATCTATTTCTCGCACTTCTTGAATCCCTACGTTGCGTTCAACATGAGATAAAGTGCCATTGTCTGGTGTAACGATATATTGACCTGCCATTGTTTTTGCTACCACACTTTTTCTGTCAGACCCAACACCAGGGTCGACGACAGATACGAATACTGTTTCTTCTGGCCAATAACTCACTGTTTGAAACAAGCGGTACGACGCTTCCCATATATTGAAGGGAGGAATGTCATGAGTTAAATTAAAAATAGAAAGAGTTGCATCTACTGAAAAAGCAACCCCATACATCGCGTTCACTGCCCCATCACTTAAACCAAAATCTGTTTGTAAAACTAACGCTCGACTCATCATACTTCTCCTTTCAATTTATAATTGCTTTTGAACATTTTATTCGCATAATATTAAAGGCATTCCTACGAGTTTTAATATCCTTTCCACACAAAAAAACACGTCCCTTCCATATTGGAAAAGGACGTGTTTTTTAAAAATAATATTACCATCTAGCCGTTAACATTTTTCTTCTCGTATAAAACTCTACTCCATCGGATCCATTTGCATGTAAATCACCGTAGAAGGAGTTTTTCCAACCTGAGAATGGGAAAAATGCCATTGGAGCTGGCACTCCGATATTTACTCCAAGCATACCTACCTCAATATTTTCTCTAAAGTAGCGGACACTACTTCCGTTTTGAGTGAATAAACAAGCCCCGTTTCCGAAATCAGACTTGTTCGTTAGTTCGATAGCCTCTTCTAAACTATCAACTCTTACAATGGATAAGACAGGTGCAAAAATTTCTTCCTTCCAAATTGTCATATCTGTTGTAACGTGATCAAAAATAGTTGGACCAATAAAGTATCCATCTTGATGATACGCTTCATCTTTACTTCCATCGCGGACTAACTGTGCACCTTCCTGAACACCTAAACGGATATAGTTTTCTGTGCGTTGTTTATGCTCGGGACGAATAACTGGTCCTAAAAACACATCATCGTTTTGACCGTCTCCAATTTTAATAGAGTCTGCACTATCCTTTAACTTTTGCAATAATGGATCTACAACGTCACCAACCGCAACGACGACAGAACATGCCATACATCTTTCACCTGCTGAACCGTATGCTGCACCGATAATTTCCTTTACAGCTGCGTCTAAATCAGCATCTGGCATGACGATAGAGTGGTTTTTCGCTCCCGCTAATGCTTGCACTCTTTTTCCATGTGCACTTGCTTCCTTATAAACATACTCTGCTACCGGTTGGGAACCTACAAAGGAAATCGCAGGCACGTCTTTATGTTCTAATAAACTATTCACTACATCATGAGCACCATGAACAACATTAAGTACGCCATCTGGTAAACCTGCTTCTTTAAACAATTCTGCTAATCTATTAGCTAGTAACGGTGTACGCTCACTCGGCTTTAATACAAATGTATTTCCGACAGCAATTGCTAGTGGGAACATCCAACATGGTACCATCATTGGGAAGTTAAATGGTGTAATACCTCCGACTACTCCAACTGGATATCGGTACATTCCAGACTCCATATTTGTTGCGATGTCAGGCAACTGTTTCCCCATCATAAGACTCGGTGCACCAGCTGCAAACTCTACACATTCAATTCCTCTTTGTACTTCACCGTATGCATCCTTATATGTTTTCCCGTTTTCTAATGTAATCAGTTTTGCTAGCTCATCCCAATTATCAATAAGCAATTGTTGATACTTAAATAGTACTCTTGCTCGCTTTGGAACCGGTGTTTTACTCCACGTTTTGAACGCTTCTTTTGCAGAGGAAACTGCTTGATAAACATCTTCTTTTGTAGAAATAGGTACTTGTGCTAATTCTTCTCCTGTTGCCGGATTAGGAACAGTTAGATATTGTGTTGCATTACTTTCTTTCCATTCTCCATTAATAAAATTGTTTAATTTACCAACTGTAGTTGTCGTCATATAATCTCTCTCCTCTTTTGTTTATTGATTTTCTTGAAATACTTTCTTTAAAACATCTACAATAAATTGTAAATCTTCATCTGTACTAGAAAGTGGTGGACTGAGTGTTAAAATATTGTTAAAGCCTGCTACCGTATCCCCGTTTTTACCTACAATTAACCCTAGGTCTTTACACTCTTTTATTATTTTTCCTATTCTTTCGGCACTAGCTGGTTCTTTCGTATCTTTGTTTTCTACTAATTCAATTCCCATTAAAAATCCTTTATGACGAATGTCCCCTACATACGGATGATTTTCTAACTCTTTTAACTCTTCGTATAGTCGATCCCCTAGCAACGCTGATCTTGCCACTAAATTCTCTTGTTCGATAATTTCGATATTTTTTATTGCTAGTGCACAAGCAGCCGGGTTCCCTCCAAATGTATTAATATGTCTGAAGTGACTATTTTCATTACTAGACTTAAATGCTTCATAAATTTCCTTTCTTACTGCGGTAACAGATAAAGGAAGATATGCACTAGTAAGACCTTTTGCCATCGTAATAATATCTGGTTTTATGTCGTAATGCATGAAGCCAAACATTTTTCCAGTTCTACCAAATCCACAAATTACTTCATCAATGATGAGAAGCACTTCATGTTTTTTACAAATTTCAGCTACTTTTTGTACGTAAGATTTATGTGGAATTAAAATACCTCCACCAGTAATTAGCGGCTCCATAATGACACCAGCAATCGTTTCTTTTTGTTCCCAAATGATTTTTTGCTCTAATTCTTCTGCACAGCGGATATTGTATTCCTCCACAGACTGCCCTTTTGGTCTTCTATAATTATCAGGTGGCGCTACATGAAGAAACCCTGACGATAATGGTTCGTATTTATATTTTCTCAACGCTTGACCAGTAGCTGATAGCGCACCCATGGAACTACCATGATACGCTCGGTAGCGAGAAATAAACTTATACTTCGATGGTGACCCCTTTTGCTCATGGTATTGGCGAATTAGTTTGAACGCTACTTCATTCGCGTCTGACCCACTATTACTATAAAAGAAAACGTATTCATTATTTAAGTACTCATTTAATTTTTCACCTAACTGGATTGCTGGCACATGACTTTGTGTCATCGGAAAATATGCCAACTTTTTTAACTGCTCATAAGCAGCGTTTGCTAATTCTTCTCTTCCATACCCTACATTTACGCACCATAACCCTGACATACCGTCTAAAAATTTGTTCCCGTTATGGTCTGTAATCCACGATCCTTTTCCCTCATCAGCAATTAAAGGTGTATGGTTTTGCGAATAAGGAGTAATATGGTGCCAAATATTTTCCTTGTCTTTTTCTACAAGTAATTGTTTATTTTCTTTTACATCGTTACTCATAATGATTTCCTCTCCAATCACATAATTTTACGTATTGTAAAGTTTGCTCCTACATACTACCTATTTTTACACCCTCCTATTAACACACTAATACTTTTCATTGACACATAGTGATGTCTATTTAATAATTAATTTACAGACTATTTTAACTTTTTTCATTTTACACTTTGTAAAATGATTTCCATTTTCCTTTTACAAACAGGAGGGATGCATGTTGAAAAAAGATTATATACTTACCGTTCGAGATGTGTTAAACAGAGATACATTTCGTTTTGCGAAGCTACTTGCTGGTGAAGGAGGTTTAGATAAACAAATAAAATGGGCCCATATACTTGAATCGAAAGACTTTGAATCCTTATTAAATGGTAGCGAATTAATCCTCACTACTGGTGTTGGACTTCAACTAGATTCCCCAAACAAAAAAACGTATGAACAACTCATAAAAAAGAATGTAAGTTGTCTTTGTATTGAAAAAGGCGCATATTTTCATAGCCTTTCCCCAGAGATAAAAAAGCTAGCAGATAAACATAACTTCCCAATTATCGTTTTTGAAAAGGTCGTTAAATTTGTTGATATTACATTAGATTTACATACATTAATCATTAATCAACACTACCAAATGTTAAGCCAATTAAATGAGATTGCAAAAGAGTTCACTGACTTATCTTTAACTCATAATGGTACGTTGAAAATATTGCAAAAGTTATCAAACTACTTACAAAAAAAGGTGATGTTTATTACAAAAGAGGAACAATCCTTCCATTATCCACCTGAGTCTAAATCATTCGAAGTGATGGTACGTTCCAACTATCATAAATTACATCAGATGAAAAAATCCGAGATATTAACAATTGAAAAAGAGGAAATATTAATTTATCCTTCTATCGGGTTAGGGCAAGTATGGGGCCATATATGCGTGGAAGTAAATTGTGATGATGATAATGAATTTATCGTTTCCGTTTTAGATCGTTGCGCATCTGCCATCGCACAAATTTTATTACGAAATCGAACAATCGAGGAAAGAAAACTAAATCAAGAAGATGAAGTCGTCCAAAGTTGCATCCAAGGTAAAAATTATCCAATTGAAGAATTAATGACGCTTCTCTCTTTACCAAATCAGTTTAAACATGAGTATCAATTCCGGACAATCGTTATTCAAACAGACTTCGAAACGACGATTTCCTCGGACAATGAATGGGAGGAACTGAAATTACAATTATCCCTTTCGATCCGGACCCTTTATTCTCAACACAATTTTTTACCAATAATTTCGGTAAGAAAAAATCAAATTGTTATTATTTGTTTTTCTCAAATAAAAGAGTCTGTAACTGACAACAAAAACAAACTATTACAAGTAACAAAAAAAATCTTTTCTAGCATTTCCAATAAATTACATAACGCACAATTTGGGATTAGTAGTTTAATTACCGATGTTTCTAAACTAAAAGACTCGTATTCTGATGCAAAGAAAAGTATAAAGCTCCAGGAGACTAACATCATCACCTCACCTTTTTATGAAGACATCGGTATTCATCATCTTTTCTTTCAGCTAGAAAATAGGAAAGAATTAGATGCATTTGTTGAACAATACATTGGACCATTAATTCAATACGATAAAGAAAATGGGAGTGAGTTACTTCTTACTCTTTCGACGTATTTAGATTGTCTCGGTTCTAAGAAAGAAGCCGCAGAACAATTGTTTATTGTACGCCAAACTCTTTATCATAGATTAGAAAAAATTCATCAATTACTAGGTAAGGATCTTTTACAACCAACGAATCGATCTGCTATTGAGGTCGCAATAAAAGCTTACTACTTTCAATTAAGTAAGTCTTCATAATGTACAAAGTGTAAAATTGTTTCCCCTCCTATTTGACAGTTTGGTAGGTGAGTAAAAAGGTATTTTTCAATTATATTTATTATTAAACATTTCTGTATATTAAGAAAATAAATAAAAAGAGGGGATTTCATTGATCAATTCAAAACGTCTAGAAGATAGAATCACGAAACTCGCCAACATTGGGAAAGTTGGTGAAACGGGAGTTTCTCGCCTTGCTCATTCAATAGAAGACAAAAGAGCAATGGACCTTGTAGCCTCTTGGATGGTCGAGGCGGGGATGAAAACAGAAATAGATTGTTACGGAAATGTTATCGGTGTGTATGAAGGTACTTCCCCTTCTCTACCACGATTAGTTTTAGGATCTCACATTGATTCACAACCACGGGGTGGTAGGTTTGATGGAACGATTGGTGTCATCGGTGCGATCGAAGTAGTTCAAATACTGAATGAATCTAACTTAACTTTTGAAAGATCCATCGAAGTAGTAGCGTTTTCAGATGAAGAAGGAGCTAGATTTAACAAAGGTTTATTCGGTGTAAGAGGATTAACAGGTAATCTAACTGTAGAAGATCTTTTACGAAAAGATAGTGACGGCATCTCTAGAAAACAAGCATTAGAAAACATTGGAATTACAACAAATGAAGCATTCCCAGTTCGTTATACGAGTGATAATGTGTTTGCTTTTCTTGAAATGCATATTGAACAAGGACCTTTATTAGAAAGCAAGGAGTTGCCAGTTGGAATCGTTCAAGGAATTTCTGGACCCCTTTGGTTAACGGTAGAATTTAGAGGTCACTCTGGGCATGCAGGAAGTGTACCGATGAATTTAAGAAAAGATGCATTAGTTGGAGCTGCAAGAGTTATCTATTTATTTGATGAATTATTAAAACAGGATGAAACTATTCCTACTGTAGGTACGGTCGGCTACATAGAGAATTTCCCGAACTCTCGAAATAGTATTTCTGATCGTGTTACGTTTACAGTTGATTTACGGGATATATTACCAGAACGTCGGGATTTATTTGAACAAAAGCTTTACGAAATAATTGCTGAAACGGTAGAAGAATATCAGCTTGATTATTCAATTTCAGTAGATACAAATAGTGAGCCTAAATATTGTGCTGATTGGATAAAAGATATTTTAAAAGATGAGCTGCAACAAATGGATCAGGTACCTTATGAATTGATGAGCGGCCCATTCCACGATGCATTAATGATGGCAGAGATAAGTCCTTTCGGGATGATTTTTGTACGATGTAAGGACGGTTTAAGTCACCATCCAAATGAATACGCTTCCATAGACGATATTACAACAGGGACCAACCTTCTCTATAAAGCAGTTCTTAAAATACTGTAAAATCCAAGTTTCAACAAAGGAGGAAATGTGTATGAAAGCTACGTTTAAAATGCCTAAAACAGGAAAAGGCTGGGCTTGTTTTGCTTTAATTTTATTTACAATCGCCCTAGGTGGATGGCCCGTTGTTCCTTTCCTAAATACTGAAACGCTTGTCCTTGGAATGCCCATTATAATGGCATGGTCTATTTTTATTATCTTTTTCACCACGTTAATGATGGTGTTTATCGATAAAATTGGAGGTGCAGATTGATGGAAATGTTTATCCCTCTAGCAATTACATTATCATACATGGTGATAGCCGTTATATTAGGGTATTCTTCCGGTAAAGGCCGTAATATGAACAGCGTCGAGGAATGGGGTGTTGGGAGCCGAAGCCTCGGACCAATTATTATGTACTTACTAATTGGAGCTGGTGGAGTAAGTGCTTATACGTTCATGGGTTCTCCAGGTTGGGCCTATTCAAAAGGTATACCCGCTCTTTACGTTGTCGTGTATTTAACGTATATGGGAATAATCGCTTGGTATTTTGGCCCAAAAGTTTGGGAGTTGGGTAAAAAGTTCAAACATGTAACACAATCAGCAGCTATTTCCGATCGATATGAAAGTAAATCTCTCGGTGCATTAGCTTCGTTTGTTACTTCTATCGGAATTCTTGCTTATGCCGTCATTCAAACTACTGGTTCTGCCTATATTTTAAATGTTATGAGTTACGGAAAAATCCCTACATGGGTTGGTGTTTTCCTTTCTTTAGGAGTCATTTCTATTTATTTGTACCGAAGCGGATTACGAGCTATTAGTATTACAAATGCTTTCCAAGGTGGACTAATGTTATTTGTTTCCTTTTTTATCGGCCTTTGGGCTACAAATCAATTTACAGGGGGTTATTCTTTCCGTCCTATCTTTGAACGAGTGAAGGAAGATATTCCACAATTTTTAACGCTACCAGGTGGGTTAGGTGATATGAGTGTCACTTTCTGGACTACTTCTATTTTAGTTTCTGTATTTTCGATTTGGCAAACTCACTGGATTCAATGGATGGGAGCAAAATCTAGAAGCTCCATTCGAAGAGCAGCTACTTTACTTCCGACTTATTATATTGTATTAATACCAATGATTGTAGTTGGTTTTATCGGTATTTTTGCTTATCCGAATATCGCAAATCCGGATCAAGTTGCCATTACGTATGCATTAGAAAATATGCCTATTATCGTGGCAGGTTTACTTGGAGCAGGAACGTTAGCTGCCTCTATGTCATCTAGTGAGCCATGTGTTCACGCAACAGCATTAAGTTATAGTAAGGACATTTTACAACCAGCATTTAAGTGGAGTGATGACAAGGCTGGAATATGGACGAGAAGACTTATATTCCCTATCATGTTTTTTATCATTGCGCCAATTTCTATAATGCAACCAGCTAGTTTAGTCTACATTTTGTTAATCGGTTACGGTTTTATTGCCCAAGCATTTCCGTCTATCGTTGGTATGTTCTTCTGGCCAAGAGCGACTAAACATGGTGCTTTCTGGGGGATATTTGCTGGATTCGTCATTACAGTATTATTCTCCTTCGTTATCGCTCACCCACTAGGGGTTCATGCAGGTATTTGGGGACTATTAGCTAACTTCACTATTTTCATCGTTGTATCGTTAATGACTCAACCAGTAACAAGAAACACAGTCGAAAAATTCTTCCCAGACATGGTGGATGAACTATACGACAATAACATACCAACCGACCCTTCTATTCAAACGAAGCTAAATTAAATCACTAGTAACAATTACTATATTAAGAGGCTAAGACATAACAGAAATTATCATAAAAAAACGAACTATCGCAGTATTAGCGGAGGAAATATACGGAGACTCCAGCGGGAGGAAAGGCATAGGTGAGACCCCGCAGTGCTTTAGCACGAGGAGGCTCACCAGTACGAAAAGTGAAGGTGGCTCGCTCTGGCCCGACAAGCATAAGACAGACGCTGCAGTTGGGCGTTCTTTGCCCAACGGAAGTGACTGGCTTATGTCTCGAGGGCCAAGCCGCCGTAACTAGACACGCCCGCGGAAAGCGAAGTATATTTCCGGAGCGGGTTTTTCCACTCTACTATTTTGTTCGTTTTTACTTTTGATACATATAGTTATGTCCCCTCCTTCCCTTTCTATTATAAAATTACTAGGAGGTATGACTAAATGAATAACAACTATTTATTTTTTAACGGTGAAGTAATTACAGTGGACAACAATAACGCTATAAAGCAAGCTGTTTTCGTTAAAGACAATAAAATTATCGCTACTGGTACAAATGAAGAAGTGCTAGCATTAAAAGATGACCAAACAGAATTAATAGATTTAGAAGGAAAAACATTAATGCCCGGTTTCATAGATTCACATATACATATTACTATGTATGGTACGAATCAACTATCCGTATCTTGTAAAAGTGAATCCGTTCAAACGATAGACGACTTACTGACCGAGTTAAAAAATAGTGCGTTACATACAGAAAAAGGGAAATGGGTTAGAGCTTGGGGGTTTAATGACACAACGATTGCAGACAAAAGATTCCCTACTCTTGAAGAGCTAGATAACGTTTCTTCTGACCACCCAATTATGGTCATTCGTGCTTGTGGACATATATCCGCTGTAAATAGTTATGCTCTCCGTTTAGCTGGTATTGATAAACATACCCCAAATCCGGAAGGTGGAAAAATTGACAAACATGCAAATGGTGAATTGACAGGACTTTTACTTGAAAATGCACATATGAACATGTTTAGCATCGCTGCCTTTTCTGACGAAGAAATAGAAAAAGCACATGAAATCGCTTCGAACCATTTTGCAGAAAAAGGGATTACATCCATTCATGATGCAACTGGCTACGGATTAAATAATTTGCGATTATTACAACAATCTACCTTAAGCGGAACGATTAAACAAAGAGTTTATGCAATGGTTGGGTCGCTAAGTGATGCACACGAAATTGTAAAACATATAAATGAGTCTGGTATATCTACCGGTCTAGGTAACGAAAAATATCGTCTTGGTCCAGTCAAATTATTCCTTGATGGCAGTAGCAGTGGTCCCACTGTTTGGACTAGAGAACCGTATACAAGTGATCCGAATAACTATGGAATTCATTACTATACACAAGAGGAAGTCGATGATTTATTTATTCCTGCTCATAAAAACGGTTGGCAATTTACTGCACATGCTCAAGGCGATGCTGCTATTGATATGTTACTTAACACTATCGAAAAGGCTAATGAGCTTTACCCACGTAAAAATACAAGGCATAGAATTGAACATGCTGGAATTGCAACACCAGATTTAGTGAAGAGAATGAAAGAACAAAATGTAGTTCCTACACCTAATCCAGCTTTTCTCCATGAATATGGCGATGGCTATGTGAAAAATTATGGCGAACGCGCGTATCAGATGTTTCCGTTAAATGATTATCTTAAAGAAGGTGTTCCGGCAGCCATTTCATCTGATTGTCCTGTTACTGATTTTACTCCTATTCAAGGAATTCATTCCGCGATAACTAGAAAGTCTCCATCAGGTGAAATAATTGGTGGAACGCAAAGAGTATCGCTGTTAGATGCTATTCGGATGTATACGATTAATGGTGCATATGCTTCATTCGAAGAAAATATTAAGGGTAGTATTGAACCTGGTAAACTAGCAGATTTGATTCTTTTTGATCGCTCCTTATTAAATTGTGAAACCGATGAATTATTGGACTCAGCCATTGAATGGACGATGATAGATGGTGAATTCGTCTATAGTAAAAAAAATGAGGTTGCTTACAAATGATAAACAAAAGCGAAACCGCCATTCGGTTATCTGGCACTGCGTATAACATAGGATTTGATCATGGCAAACTGGCAAAGGAAAAAATACATGTTAGTCTAGCCACGTATGAAAAAATGTTCTTTGAGAACGCTGCTCTTACATGGAAAGACGCAACAAATCGTGCTTTGTTACATGTAAATGCCATTGAAAAATATAATGATAAGTTTATAGAAGAAATTCAAGGTGTTGCTGACGGTGCAGATGTTTCATTCGAAGATATACTAGCACTTAATGCTAGAAGTGAGATCGCGTTAGTAATGCTAGATGGGTGTACTTCTTTTGCATTAACCGATCCAAAAACTTCTGACACATGGCTTGCTCAAAACTGGGATTGGAAAAGTGCTCAAGCCCAATCTTTAGTCCACCTTTCTATAGAACAAAAAGACTACCCAACGATTAATATGGTGACAGAAGCTGGTATTATCGGTAAGATTGGCAGTAATTCAGAGGGAATTGGTGTTTGCTTAAATGCGCTTGTTACCGATACGTGGGAACCGAAAGTACCAATACATTTAGGATTAAGAGCAGTATTACAGTCTGCTACCTTTGAAGAAGCACTTTCTAAGGTGGAGGAAAACCAACTCGCATCCTGTGCCCACTTTTTAATTGGGTCAAAATCAACTCAACTAGCTAGTGTAGAGGTTTCACCACACCATACGGTCAGTCGCACAACTAATAGTGGGATCTTAACTCATACAAATCATATATGTGACGAATCATTAAAAAGAAAAGTAAATGAAGATATTCTTCCTGATTCTCTCGAACGATTAAGTACGATGGACAGCTTATTACAAAATACGAAAATAACTAATGAGGCAGACTTATTTTCCTTACTATCTAATCATCATAATCATCCGTATTCTATATGCCGCCATGAATGTAACGATGATAATGTACCTTACAACAAAAGAATGGAAACGGTATTTAGTATCGTAATGAACTTAACAAATAATGAATTAACATGGATCAAAGGAAAGCCTTGTGAAGTTTTAGTAAAATAAAAGAAGTCTGTGCTCCAGTAACTTAAGCTGGGCACAGACTTTTTATTTTAAAATATTGGGCAAACGTTAAAACGTATTATAAACATTTTCACATTCAGCCCCTGTCGGTTCATAGAAGCAATGGAGCTTGTAACGCCCTACTAGTGGTTGATTGTACCAAGTTGGAGGACAATCACCTGGAGGTCTAAAATACCATAAACTATATTTTGCTGGCCAAGGCCTTTCTCCTTTTACAGCGCGTTCCGCCAAGCGTATTTCGCTTTCTCGTGCACGTTGATAAAAATACCCATGTTGTACCGCTTCAAAAGCATGTTGTTGATAAATCATTTCAGGAATCGTTCGTAACCCTATAAAATCGGAGCAGTTTGCACGAATTCTATTAATTCCTACCGCTCCAACGAGTAACATACCATTAACTCCTTCCCCTTCTGCTTCCGCCCGTAGTAACCGTGCTAAAAGAGCTTTATCTGCACTCGTAGCTTTTACGACCGCCACTATTAATCACCACCAAGTCTAATAATAATTGCAGCGGTTCATCGTCCGTAAGACTCCCACTGTCAGTCATGGAAGACACTAACACCCCAATTGATTTAAGCTTCCCTTCATTATATTTTCCGACAGCTAAGCCTATTCTTATCAAGATATAGAAATAACACAATACAGAAAACAACATAAAGCAACAAAGATAGGTATGTTTTCCTAATTAAATATTCAGAACATTACAATTTTTGCGCATTTTGAACTATACCGATAATCAGCAATTGCCTTTATAATAATGATAGAAATGATATTTCATATTTTTATATTTAAATTGAAATATTATTTCTAATAATGTAACCGTTTACAAATTAAAGAAGGTGGGGAGTTTATCGATGAAAATGAAAAAAGGACTGAAGTACATATGGATTACGATCTTATTGTTCAGCTTGATCGTTCCTATGTTCAACAGTCAAGCAAAGGCGGCAGAGCAAATGAATCCGAAACACGAAATGCGTGCAGCGTGGATCGCAACTGTACAAAATATTGACATTCGATCTGGTATGAATGAAACAGCTTATACAGCTTGGGTTGTAGAAACGTTAGATTTTTTAAAAGGAAAAAACTTTAATGCTATTATTTATCAAGTGAAACCAACATCAGATACGTTTTATCCTTCCAATATCGATCCGTGGTCTAAGTACATTACTGGAAAATCGCAAGATACGGACCCTGGATATGATCCGTTGGCGATTATGATTGAAGAGGCACATAATCGTGGCATCGAAGTGCACGCTTGGGTAAACCCTTATCGTATTACAATGCCAGGAGAAACATTAGAAAGCTTAGCGGACAAAAATGTAGCGAAAAAGAATCCAGAGTGGGTTGTATATCACGGGCGTCAGTACTATTTAAATCCAGGTATTCCAGAAGTAAGAGATTACCTCATTAGCGTAGTCGAGGAATTAGTAGAAAACTACGATATCGAAGCAGTACATATGGATGACTACTTCTATCCATATCGTATTGCAGGCCAAGAGTTCCCTGATCAGGAGCAATATGAGCTATACGGTGAAGGATTCGATCATATTGACGATTGGAGAAGAGATAACGTTAACCGATTAGTTGCCGATTTAAATAATGCGATCAAAAACAAAAAAGAATGGGTACAATTTGGTATTTCACCATTTGGCGTATGGCGTAATATTGCAAACGATCCGACAGGAAGTAGAACAACGGCTGGTCAAACAAACTATGACGACCTTTACGCAGATACGAGACAGTGGATTAAGGACGGTTCTATTGACTATATAACACCACAAATCTACTGGAGCCGTGGATTTGCTGCCGCAGACTATACCATTCTATTAGACTGGTGGAGCAATGAGGTGAACACATACGCTTACAACACCCCAGTTAACCTATATATCGGTACTGCAGATTATAAAGTAGCAGATAATTTTGACCAAAACTGGTATAACCCTTATGAATTAGCAGGGCAAATTTTAGACAACAGAGCAAATGGAACAGCATTAGGGCAAATGCATTTTTCACTAAGACAAATTATTAAAAATAACATTGGCTACGCAAATATTTTAGAAAATGAAATTTACACAACGAAAGCAATAACTCCTGCAACACCTTGGAACAACGATTCACTACCGCAAAAACCAAATACTGTTCATGCACATAAAGAAGATGGACAGATAACACTTACAATTGACGATAAGAAACATTCCGACGCTAGACGCTATGTTATTTATCGATTTGAAGGAAATAAAGAAGGAGACTACAACAACCCTGCGAATATAGTAGACGTTATTTATACAAAGGATGGCGTTACAACATTTACTGACACAACAATTGAAGATGGAAAATCTTATACGTACGGTGTAACTTCCCTGTCTAACACTGGGGTAGAAAGTAAACATGCAAGGGCAGTAAGAGTGTTAAACCAATAAATAAAATAAACGTAGCAGCACCCTATTCGGGTTAGACTGCTACGTTTTTCTATTAAGAAATTGAACTCCATTCGTAATAAAAGGAATCGCTTCTTTTATAAACTCATCTGCTCCTACGGTTTTATCAGTTCTTCTCCACTCTACAGAAGCTCCATACATACCCCAACTAAGCATGATTGCGGTTATTTTTAACTCTTTTCTTTCTTCCTTATTTTCTTTTACTAACATTTTATAAAAAAGCACTTCCAATTGTTCTCTTATGATGCGAGCAATCGTATCCTCATACCCTCTATGGCAGCGGTTAGATAAGGAGATTTGGAAATTTGTTATTGCTTCAAAAATGTTCACGAACGTCTCTTCGATTAATTCACTTTTTTCATACAGCTTACTGTCTAAATTTATTAAAAGCACTTCAGATAACGCCTTTTCTAGTAAGTCATATATATCTTCGAAATGATAATAAAACGTTGCCCGATTTATCATTGCTTCTGTTGTAATATCTTTCACCGTTATGTCTTTAAATTCTTTTTTACCCGAAAGCTCAATAAAAGAGTCCATAATTAATTTCCGTGTACGGATAACTCGAGGATCTGTTTTTGATTCTTTCATGAAAATACCCCCTCCTTTTTTCAACAATTCCTTGCGTGTGTTGGATAAACAACAAATCCTTCAACTTATTGGTATGGAAAATTTCCAAACTATACTATTATTCAATTATAGCCTAAAAGAAAAGGAGAATCAGTTGTGGCGAACAATAATAATTTGATATGTGATGTAGAAACAGGTGTATGTGGTGTCGTGGACGATAACGATATGGAAGTAATTGATTTAAACAAACCGGAGAAAAAGATAAATTTATATTATGTAACTGACCCTATTTGCTCGCATTGTTGGGCGCTTGAACCTACCCTTCGTCGTTTAAAAGAAGAGTACGGGCATTACTTTAATTTCCATACTGTTATGGGTGGATTATTAGAAAAATGGGGCGATGGGCCAGTAGATCCTGCTAATGGCATTTCTGGGCCAGCTGATGTTGCAGGTCATTGGAGAGAAGTTGGTGAATATTCACGTATGCCGATTGACGGGTCATTGATGATTACAAACCCTGTTCAGTCTTCATTCCCCCCATCTCGTGTCTACAAAGTCATTCAAAAAAAGCATGGCGATGAAAAAGCAAACGAATATTTACGCCGTGCGCGAGAAGAGCTATTTGCGTTCAATGCAAATATTGCGGAAGTATCTGTGATGATTGAAAATGTAAATAACTTAGGTCTTGATGGTGAAGAAATTGTTAAGGAAGCAGGAGGTCCTATTGGACAGCAATTATTGAACGAAGATTTTGCCCTTACAGCAAAATTAGGGGTGAGAGGTTTCCCAACCATTATTATGGTCAATGAGGAAGATAAAGGTGTTAAAATGGTCGGAAGTCGTGCTTTAGAATATTATGTTTCTGGGTTAGAACAAGTTTTAAAGGAAGAACCGAAACGAAACGAACAACCGTCTCTGTCTAGCTTACTGGAAAAAGAAAAGCTGTTATTCGCTAAAGAAATAGAAGTAATGTATGATGTAGAACAGTCTGATTTACAAGCTTTCATTAAGGCCCAGTTAGCTGTCGGTAGTTTTGAAGAAAAGGAGTTACTTGGAGAGAAATATTACCGTTTCCTCTAAATATCGGGATAGGTAGTGCATTTGGGTGGGGAAAACCTAGATGTTTTTCCCCACTTCTTTTTTAGGGTGAATGTTGTGCTACGGTTTCTCGCTAATTCCATTTTTCGCGATAATTTCTTCAGCCATTTGAGCCTCTTTGGAGCCAGTCGGAGCTACTTTTGGGCCAACCGGGATCGCTTTTGCGCCAACCGAGCTCACTTTTGCGCCAACCGAACTTACTTTTGCGCCAACCGGGATACCTTTTGCGCCAACCGAGATACCTTTTGCGCCAACCGAGATACCTTTTGTGCCAACCGAGCTACCTTTTGTGCCAACCGAGCTACCTTTTGTGCTAACTGAATCGCTTTTACCTACCGGTTTATACTAGCGTTGAAAAGTAAAGAAGCATAATTCGCCATTAAGGCAAATTATGCTTCCTGCAAAATACGCGTTTTAATTTTGGGACTACCTTGTTTTTTTTCAATAAAACCTAATGTTTCTGCTGTTGTTTGGTGTATCTCTTTAATTAGATCTGGCTTCTTCAATAGTGAAACCCCATATGAAGGTACCATTTCTTTTATTTTTGGCTTCCATTCATCGATATGTTGAGGGAAACATTTTTCCATTAATTCTAACATAACAGATACTGCTGTCGAAGCACCTGGCGAAGCGCCTAGCAATGCTGCGATGGATCCATCCGCTGCAGTAATTACTTCTGTACCAAACTGAAGTGTTCCTTTTCCAGCGTCTGTATCTTTAATCACTTGCACACGTTGTCCTGCTACAATTAGATCCCAGTCTTCCGCTTTAGCGTTCGGGATGAACTCACGTAACTCTTCCATCCGTTGTTCTTTTGAGAGCATGACTTGCTGAATTAAATATTTCGTAAGCGCCATTTCTTTTGCGCCAGCTGCTAGCATCGTTAGTACATTGTACGGTTTTACAGAAGTTACTAAATCAAACATGGATCCTGTTTTTAAAAATTTCGGTGAGAAACCAGCAAACGGGCCAAATAGTAATGATTTCTTATTATCTATAAATCTAGTATCTAAATGGGGTACAGACATTGGTGGAGCACCAACTTTTGCTTTCCCGTATACTTTCGCATGGTGCTGTTCAACGATTTCTGGATTATTACAAACCATAAAAATGCCGCTTACAGGGAATCCGCCGATACCTCTACCTTCAGGAATGCCTGATTTTTGTAGTAAATGTAGACTTCCGCCACCGCCACCAATAAAGACGAATTTAGCTGTATGACGCTCTACTCTACCTGTTGCTATGTTACGAACTTTTAATTCCCACGATCCATCGTTCGTACGTTTCATACCATCTACATTATGGTTAAAGTTGATATTGACATTTTTGCTTTCTAAATGGGTAAACAATTTGCGAGTTAAATCCCCAAAGTTAACATCTGTTCCAGAGTCAATTTTTGTTGCTGCAATTGGCTCGTTTACATTGCGATCTTCCATAATAAGCGGAATCCAATCCATTAGCTTTTCTGGATCTTCCGTATATTCCATCCCGTGGAACAACGGATTGTTTGAAAGCGCCTTAAAGCGTTTTTTCAAAAAGTGTACATTTTGTACCCCATGCACTAAGCTCATATGAGGTAATTGTTTAATAAATTCTTCTGGTTTATTGATAAGTTTTCTGTTTACAAGATAGGACCAAAACTGCATCGAAACTTGAAACTGTTCATTAATTTTTATTGCCTTGCTAATATCAATTGAGCCGTCAGGTTTTTCAGTAGTATAGTTAAGTTCACACAATGCTGCATGCCCTGTTCCGGCATTATTCCATTCGTTAGAGCTTTCCTCTCCTGCACTTTCCAGTCTTTCAAACACTGAGATGTTCCAGTCTGGCACTAATTCTTTTAGCAGTGTCCCCAACGTTGCACTCATAATACCAGCACCAATTAAAATAACGTCTGTTTTCGTTTGTTTGTTGCTCATATTTATCGCCCTTATCCCCTAAGTTTTGTAGAAAGATTTGGTCGCGCTTACATTAACTCTTAAAGACTAACGTACGACCATTTCTTTTCCGTTTATCAATATTATTCTATTATTAGTGTATCATTAATTATTAAAAAATTAAAATATTTATTTACTATTATATAAGATACACAGATAGAAAGTCACCTGTTTGTTTAATTCAGAAAAAAATGGTTTAAAAGCTTAATTTAGTAGTCTAAAAGACATAAATATATATAAAGAGGTTGGGACATAGCTATTATAACCAATTAAAAAGCGAACAAAGAATATTCGGGGAAAACTCGCTCCGGAAATATACTTCGCTTTCCGCGGGCGGCTGGTGAGCCTCCTCGTGCTTCGCACTGCGGGGTCTCACCTATGCCTTTCCTCCCGCAGGACAAGGAAGGCTTCGACAGCGAAACATCGCACGAAGAAAAAGGCGGACGCATTTTCCGAGGAGTCTACGTATATTTCCTCCGCTAAACCCTTCAATTGTTCGTTTTTTAGTCTGTTAAAGTTTTGTCTCAACCTCATTAACTTTTGTTCTATTTTATTTTTTTATATAGTTTTTCTGATTTGTTTACTTGTATATATTTTTCACTTTGTGGAGTGTAGGCGATTGTTTCTTTATCTCCGACTCCTAAAAATCCAAACATATTTAAGCTATTGTAAAATAAATCATGCACTTTCTTTTGTAACGTTTTATTGAAATATATTAATACATTCCTACAAATAATGACGTGAAATTCATTGAAAGAGCCGTCCGTCACTAAGTTGTGCTGTGCAAATACAATGTTTTTTGACAAATACGAGTGAAACTTTACACCTTTTTCAGTTACTTCATAATAAGAAGAAAAGGCATTTTTTCCACCAGCAGCAATGTAATTACTTGTATATCTTTTCATATTATTTAACGAAAACAAACCTTTTTTTGCTACTTTTAATATGTCTGCATTAATATCCGTTGCGTAAATTTTTGTTTTCTCATATAGGCCTTCTTCCTCGAGTAAAATGGCCATGGAATATACTTCTTCACCACTCGAACAACCTGCATGCCATATTCGAATGGAAGGGTATGTGCGCAAGATTGGAATTATTTCTTCTCGAATAGTTAAGAAGAAAGATGGATCTCTAAACATTTCCGTCACATTTATCGAAAAGTCCGCTACTAAACGGTTTAAACAGTCATACTCATGAAGTACTTTGTTTGTTAATGATGTGATGGTTGATAAGTTCTCGGCGTACACACGATGCCAAACTCTCCTTCTAATGGACTGATAGGCATAGTTACGATAATCATAGCCAAATAGTTTATATATGCCATCTAAAAGTAGTTCAATTTCAATTTTTTCTAATGTTTCTTCGTTAGAATATTTTTCGATATCCATTTGAAAGCCCCTAACTGTCCTCACGATATAACCATACTTTCATTAAGGAGATTAATTGATCAGGTAGTACAGGCTTCACAATGTAGTCAGAAGCTCCTACCTCGATACACTTATCACGGTCTTCCTTCATCGCTTTGGCAGTTAAGGCTATAATAGGTGTATCTAAACTTAGGTCTGTTCTTATACGCTGAATTGCCTCATAACCATCCATTTCCGGCATCATGATGTCCATTAATACGATATCAATATTATCGGAGGTTTTTAACAGTTCAATTCCTTCTCTTCCATTTTCTGCGAACGATACTTTCATTCCATATAACTCAAGAGCATTAGACAGGGCGAATACATTTCGAACATCATCGTCAACAATTAATACATGTATATCATCTAATTGAGCATTGACAGTTTCTTGTACAATCGGTTCGTCTTCCGTTTGCTCTGTTTGTAAAAATAATGTTAGTTCCTCTTTTAAGCGCTCTGGGGAATAACCATCCTTAATAATAATCGAATCAGCATATCGTTGTAATTGAAGTTCTTCTTTTGATGTTAAATCACGCCCTGTATAAATAAAGATCTTTTGGTGCTCATTATTCGATTCATTTGCTAAACTTTCTAGCAATTTAAAGCCCGATGTATCAGGTAAACCTAAGTCTAAAATTAGTATATCGTAATGATCTTTCTTAATTTGTTCCATCGCTTCTTTCCCTGATGCAACAGCCTTCATTATAATATTGTGCTCCCCTATTAATTCCATTAAACTATTTCTTTGCATCGGATCGTCATCAATAATAAGGACTCGTTTGATTTCCTCATCCTTTTCCGTTTTCACCGAGTCCATTTTTACACAATCAACTTGTTTTGTATCTTTATAAGGATGAATTACTTCGTTTGTAACAGCTACTTCCTCATACCCTTGTTTTACATCCAACCATTTGGGTATTTCAGTTGGCTTTCCAATAGTTAACGTAAAGGTGCTTCCGACATTCTCCATACTTGAAACGGAAATTTCTCCTACTAGTAAACTAGCTAATTCTCTACTAATGGAGAGGCCGAGACCAGTACCACCGTATTTCCTACTTGTAGTACCATCCCCTTGGTGGAACGCTTCAAAAATGATCGCCTGTTTTTCAGGACTTATTCCTATACCAGTGTCTTTAACATGGAAATAAAATAACTCTTTGTTTTTATCATAGTCAATTTGCAACGTAACAGACCCTTCTTCTGTAAACTTAAATGCGTTAGACAATAAGTTTTTAAGAATTTGTTGTAATAGCTTATCATCCGTTTGAATAATAGGAGGGACTGTTTCATTTATCTTAATAGAAAACTTAAGGTTCTTTTCAAACGCTACAGGTAAAAATTGCTGTTCGATCGTCTCTATCATTTCCTTCATATCTTTTTGAAGGTAGTTTACTTCCATTTTTCCTGCTTCAATTTTAGAAAGGTCTAATATATCATTTATTAACATGAGTAAATCCCTACCAGCAGTGTGTATCGTTTTGGCATACTCTCTCTGTTTTCCTGATAAGTTCCCATCCGTATTATCCGATAATAGCTTTGATAAAATTAGCAAACTATTTAAAGGCGTTCTTAATTCATGAGACATATTAGCTAAAAACTCCGATTTATATTTTGATGTTTTCGCTAACTGACTTGCTTTTTCTTCTAATTGAACCCTTGCTTCCTCTACTTCCCGATTCTTTGTTTCAAACTTTTTGTTTTGTTCTTCTAAAAATAGAGCTTTCTCTTGTAAATCAGCATTTGCTTGCTCTAGTTCTTCTTGTTGAAGTTGTAATTTTTCTTCGGATGCACGAAGTGATTGTGTTTGCTCTTCTAGTTCTTCATTTGTTTGTCTTAATTCTTCTTGTTGAGACTGAAGTTCCTCACTTTGTGCTTGAACCTCTTCCGTTAATGTTTGAGCTTCTTCTAATAAATATGCTAGTCGTAATCTACCTTGAATATTGTCAATGATAATACCAATACCATCTAGTAACTCCTCAACAAAGTTTTGTTGATCAACAGTAAAGCTTTTAAAAGTAGCTACTTCTAAAACAGCTTTTACTTCTCCTTCAAACAAAATTGGCAGTACATAAAGATTCAATGGTTTTCCTGCGCCTATTCCAGAATGTACACGTACATAGTCATTAGGAAGTTCCGTTATAATTATCGATTCTTTTTCTAATACCGCCTGACCGATGAGTCCTTCGCCTTTACGAATTACATTGTTATTATGTTTTCTCTCTTTTAGCGCATACGTTCCTAAAAGACGATATGCTGAACCTTCCTCTTTGTTCTGCGTATCCTGAACGTAAAGTACACCATGGACAATTTCTAATAACGGTGCAAGGTCAGAAAGTAACGTCTTAGATAAAGATTCTAAATCTTGTTTTTCACTTAAGTTTGTTGTAATTTTGGCTATATTCGTTTTCGTCCATGTTAACGTTTGTTCTTTATCCAATTGTTCCGCTAAAGTAAAGGTCATTTTATTAAAGGACGTTGCTACATCACCAATCTCATCAGTGGATGTAACTTCTAATTCTGTTCTTAAATCTCCTTTTCCGCTTGCCACATCAGACATAATTTTGGAAACTTTATTAAGTCTGTTAGAAATGTCCCACACATTCTTCACTATAAAACCAGCAATTAATAAAATACCGATAATGGCAAAAATATTACTAGTGTAAAGTTGATCTTCAAATTGAGTAGAACTATCTGTTATAGAATGTTTGACAGATACTTCGAGTCCTTCGACAATTTTAGTAATAGAATTGAAAAAGTTTTCATGTATTTTCTTACTATCATTGTTAATGAGCTGTATTGCTTCCTCATTTTGACCGGTGGAGAGTAATTCAAGAACTTCTTCCTTATAAGTACTAAACTCTTCCCGGACCATTCTCAACTCAATAAAACTATCGTATAATTCGCTTTCATCCAATAGTTTTTCTAATTTCAGAAGATTCATTTCTATTGAAGTATTTAGGTGATTTAATTGTTCTTTCTCTTCTTCTATTAATTGAGCATTTTGAAAGATAACGATGTCACGTAAACTGACCGCTTCATCTTTCATATCTCTTTGAATAGACTGAGCCAGCATAATTGTATCAAAGTATTCCAACTGTTTTTGATTCATATTTTGTAAATTGTTTAACTGGAATAAAGTAATAAGTGCAATTAATACTATAAGAACTGGAATTGCGCTTATAGCTAGCAATAACCTCGTTTTTATTTTCATTTTGTTCCCTCAGATCTATCTCGTTTTTTCTAATTCTAAAAAACTTTGGTAAATTTTCGCCATCGCTTGTAACCGATCATTTACATTTAGTTTTTGGAAAATCTTCGTTATATGGTTTTTAACCGTATGTTCACTTATAAATAATTCTTCCGAAATTTCTTTATTAGTAAATCCTTTTACGACAAGGGTTAACACCTCTAGTTCTCTTGCTGACAAAGAGAACGTTAGTTTATTTTTCGCCAAAGCATTAACTAACAGTTCATTATCTGTTTCCAATTGTGGGATTACAGTGACCTCTTTTTGCATTTCCGCTTTTCGAATATTTTCCCCTTCAAGCTGCCTTGCGTAAAATTGCTCTAGTTCTAATGATGGAAGAGGTCGGCTAAAGTAATAACCTTGAATTTCATCGCATTTCATAGCTTTCATTGCTTCCCACTGCTCGTTCGTTTCGACGCCTTCCACTACAACTTTCATCTTTAATTGGGAAGCTAGTGTTATAATTGCGGTGATTAACGCTCTACTCTCATCGGAATGATCTTGTACAAATGATTTATCTATTTTAATTATATCGACAGGGTACTTCCGTAAATAACTTAAGGAAGAGTAGCCCGTTCCAAAGTCATCAATACTAATTTTAATTCCCATATTTCTAAAACTATTTATCATTTTTAGAACCGCGGATTGGTTGGACATTAAAGTAGACTCTGTTATTTCAAACTCTAAGTATGTTGGATCTACTTCTTGTTTCTTAATAATACTTTTCATTTCTTCCTCCATATTTTTATGGAGAAATTGTTGTCCAGAAAAGTTTACCGAGATTCTAACTGGTGGTAACCCTTTTCCCTTCCACTCGTTCCATTGTTTACATACTGCTTCTACAACCCATTTGCCAATTTGTCCAATCATACCCGTTTCCTCTGCAATCGGAATAAATTCTCCAGGATAAATTAAGCCCCAATCAGGGTGATTCCAACGAACTAACGCTTCTACGCTCATCATTTGTTTTTCTTGTACGACATAGCGTGGTTGGTAATGAACAATTAATTCATTGCGTTCTAAAGCTTTTCGCAAATCATTTTGCAACATAAACTTTCGATATGTTTGTAGATTTAAGCCAGAATGATAAAGTTGATAGTTGTCCATACCTTCTCGTTTAGCTTGATATAATGCAGCATTTGCATTTTTAACTAAATCTTGTGCATTAGTTGCATCGTATGGAAAAATGCTAATACCGATACTTGCCGTTACATAGATTTCGTAATAGTGGACTAAAAATGGACTATTGAACGTTGTAAGCAATTCTTCTGCAATTTCTATTGCTGTTTCTCGATTTGATAAAAAGACAGCAAACTTATCGCCACCAACTCTATAAATAGTATATTCATTTGGCACACTATTTTTTATTCGTTGTACAATTAGCTGTAACAACTCATCACCGATTCGTTGACCTAATGAATTGTTAACAGATTGAAAACGATCAATGTCTATATACATAAGAGCAAATGATTCATTTTGTTCGATAGAAGCTTCCATTTGCTCTTGTAGGTTTCTTTCAAAAAAACGGCGATTTGGTAATCCTGTTAAGTAGTCATGGTAAGCCATATGTGTAATTTTTTCTTCGTATTCCTTTTGGATTGTTACATCTCGGATTGTAACGGCAATTATATTTTTTCCGTTAACAAGTTTTCTTCCAAGTTGAGCTTCTACAGGAAAAACACTTCCATCTTTTTTTACCGCATTTATAACTAATTTCTTTTCTATAGTCGGGGGTATATTTATGAACTGCTCGTAATTGTTCGCTAACTGCTCTAACTGTGATTGGTTAGAAAAATAATCTCTAATATTTGTACCAACGACTTCTTCTACTTTATATAAAAACATCGATGCAAAAGCTGGATTCACCTTCAATAACGTGCCATCTTCATCTAAAACTAGCATCGTGTCTATAGAAGTATTGAAAATGACATTAGATAAGGCTTCTGACTCTTTTAGCCTATTAGACTTTTCTGATAGCTCTAAGTATGATTCTTCCAGCAATCTATTTTTCTCTTCTAATTCCTTCTTTTGTTGTTTTAATTGGTCATTAAGTTTATAAAGATGAACGAACCCCTCTACTTTTACTTTTAATACGAGTGCATCGACAGGTTTCAAAATATAATCGATAGCACCAACAGAATAGCCCGTAAAAACATGTTCTTGGTCTAAATGATTAGCGGTAATAAATAGAATAGGAATGTGACGTGTTTTTTCTCTCGCTTTTATTATACTTGCTGTTTTAAAACCATCCATTCCAGGCATTTGAACGTCTAATAAGATTGCTGCAAAATCATACTTTAAGAGAAATTTTAAAGCTTCCTCACCTGACGTTGCCTTTATTAATTGATAGTCTTCATTATCTAGAATTGCTTCTAATGCTAATAAATTTTCTGTACGGTCATCTACTAATAGTATATTAATTTTATTATCGCTCATTTTTTCTCATACCCTCTTGTTACTATTTTTTTACAGTATTTCGCTTTATTAGTTTACCATACTAATATACTGTTAGGGATAGGAAATCTTTACATGCGTTATATATGGACTTTATATTGAATTAATTTAAACTAATTTCTTTTGTCTAAAATAATTATGACTATTTTCCACTACCTCTCCGTAAGTGGCTCTAGAAGGTTTTCTTAAATGCAGTGTTAAATGGTTAAATAAATTTATTAATCTATCTCTATCTTTTTCATCGATAACAAATTGTATTCCGTATTGGAAAGTGCCTACATCTTCTACCTTCCAGACAACATGGCCGAGTACCGTTATCGGCTCATTTAATATAGTCGTTTCAAATTGATAAATAACATCTGGCCGTACAGGAAGGTTGATGGTGGATAAAAACTTTAACCCTCCCGGACCAATATTTTGTATCAATATATCCGTTTTTCCTAAATCAACCTCTTTCCCTTGAATGGATGTTAAGGTCATTTTCCCTTCTATCGAATACGGTAAATCGATACGATAATATTTTCTTTTATTTATAATTGGACGCGAGCTTTCCGCACTTTTTGGCTTAAGAAATTTCTTTTCTAAAATTCGAACAAACTCAATGACCGGAACTGGTTTACTAAAAAGAAACCCTTGAATTTCTTTACACTCTAGTTGTTGCAATACATTTAATTGCTCTACAGTTTCTACTCCTTCCGCAACCACATTTTTATTTAAGCTATTTGCAATATAAATGATTCCTTTTGCTAATATCTCGTCTCCGTTTTGTTCTGTTACTTTTTTAATAAAAGAGCGATCAATTTTTATTGTATCGACTGGGAACTTGGCTAATTGCGATATTGAAGAAAAGCCAGTACCAAAATCATCTAGCGCAACTTTTATCCCTAATTGCTTTAAATATTTTATCGCTTCTATTATTTCTTCCTCGTGACGTATTAAATATGTCTCTGTTATTTCAAATTCGATAAAAGCTGGATCTATCTTTGTTTTGCTTATGATGTCACATATAAACGCTTTCCAATCGTGCCTTAGGAATCGTTGCGCAGAAATATTTATGGAAATTGGAATAACTTCTTTCCCTTCTTTTTTCCAATCATGTAAGTACTGACAAACTTGACTTATTACCCAATCACCAATCTCATTAATAAAGCCTGTTTCCTCAGCTAATGGAATGAACTCTGATGGTGAAACTAATCCCCAATTCGGATGTTGCCAACGTATTAGCGCTTCAGCAGACAAAACTTTTCCGCTCTTTGTGTCTACCCGTGGCTGAAAATAGAGGAGTAATTGATTCAACTCAATCGATTTCGCTAAATCACTTTCTATTTCAATATGACGTAAATGAGTCAAATCCGTAATTTTATTTAGAAAATAATACGTATTTTTCCCACGTTCTTTTGCTCTACTTAAAGCGATTTCCCCACTTTTTTCGATGCTAACAACGTCTTGTCCATCTTCCGGATAGGAACAAATCCCGATACTAACCGTTAGAAATAATTCATAATCGTCCACTATAAATGGTACTTTTAAATCATCAAACAGATTATTAATTAATAGCATAACCTCTTCACGACTAATACGTTCATTCGTAATAATTCCAAATTCATCCGAAGTAATTCTTCCAATACAAGACACATCTCCTGCTAACTCTTCTAATCTCGTAGCAAATGCTTTTAATAGCTTATTCGCTATTCTATATCCAAGCGTTGCGACAATTTTTTTAAAGCGATCAATATCTAAATATAAAACAGAAAAGCTTCCATTACTTCTGCTAGTAGTTGCTATTTTCTTAGCTAGTACTGTATCAAATTTTTCTTTATTAAAAAGACCAGTTATGGAATCAAAATAAGCTAATTTATATAGTTTTTCTTCATTTTCTTTATGTTTTGTAATTTCTGTTACGATACCATCTATGCGAATAATTTCACCATGCTCATCTTTAACAGGTAATGTTTGATCTTGAAGCCATACAACTTTCCCATCTTTACGAACGATTCGGTATTCGTGATTTATATTATTTCCGTTCCAAAGCTTAAACTGTTCATCTGTATATTTTTCTTTATCATTCTCATAAATAATGTCTTGCCATTTTATCGACTCATTTAGTTCTTTTACCGTATATCCAGTTATCTTTTCTACACCTGGTGACGTGAGTAAAAAAGTATTTGTTAGAACATCATAAGACCAAACTCCTACCTCTAAATGAGCATACACTTTCTGTATTCTTTCTTGCTGTTCGTGATACGTATTTTCTATTTCTATCATTTTAGTCATATCTTTTATGATGCAATAAACACCGATAATGTTTTTCATCGAATCTGTGTACGGAACATACGTTATATTAGCTGTCATAACATTACCGTTTTTATCATAAATACACGAAACAAAATGCTGAACCTTTCCTTTAGTCCCCTTTTTAAAACACTTTTTTGCCTCTTCAACATAATCTTTGTGTACGTACTCTATATATTTGTATTTTAGATCAGACATTGTATAGCCTGAAACAGCGGTTAACGCATCATTTGCATAAATAGGATATCCATCCTTATTTATCACAACAATTGGATCTGGATGATTATCAAAGAGTGATGTTAAATTGTTATCGTTATGATAGATTTCTATATTTATCGTTTCAGAGTTATTATTCCTGTTCTTTTTTCGATTAATAAATGGTATTGTATCTAACATGCATTATCGTCCCCTTTTTTGAATGCTACCTTTTAAGTAATCTAATGTTGTTAGTTACTATTTTCCAATTTTTTAAAAAGAAATTGTATCACCCACTATTCTTAATCGAGTGTTTTAGTATAGGAGTAGCTTCCTATTTTTATATTCCTATATAGGACCAGGTAATATGGTACTTAGACAATTGGATAAAAAGAACAAAAAAAAGGTTGGGACATAACTATTTTTATCAAAGTAAAAAACGAACAAAAGATAGTAGAGTGGAAATAATCCGCTCCGGAAATATACTTCGCTAATTCTGCGATTGTTCGTTTTTTATCATGATCATTTTAGTTTTGTCTCAGCCTCTTTTTCATTTGTTCATGCTCAATAAGTTTAATTCTTTTGTTTAACGGTACTTTCCAAAAGCCCTTTAAAATTATCACGATAGTACCATACTAATATCCCTTCCAATAATGTGATGAATAAAGCAAGTAATAACAAATCAGAATCTACAAAAATATGAAATGCGACTATATTAATGATTATGCTTGCTAATGCAGTTAATGCTAATGGAACATATTTACGAACTATAAGTAAAATCCCTGCAACTATTTCTACACCCTTTTCAAGCGCTAAAAAGTATCCCTCTCCTAAAAACTCCATGGCGGCTGGACTTGTAGGAGCAAACGGCTCATATCCGAATAAAACCACATATCCGTTAAGTCCTGCTCCGAGAAAAATAGTGCCTAACAATATTTCTATGATACGAATAAATAGGTTCATTTTTTTCCCCTCCCACTTTCCAACATATACGTTAATTTTTCTGGATTGCGAATTACAAATATTTGCGTTACCTTTTGATCTGTAATCTCAAAACAGACGGCACTGCTCGGTTCTCGGTCACTACTGATAAAAAGTCCTGGCTGGCCATTGATTAGTGTCATTTGTATGGATAACGACGTATCATCACTGTATTTTTGTAATAAGCCAAATATAAATCGAGCGATTCGTTTACTTGAAACAATCGGAAATATTGCTGCGGTAACTTTGCCGCCACCATCGCTGTATAAAATTGCGTCCTCTTTCAGTAGTTGAAATAGTTCGTCTGTATTTCCAGTCGTTACGGCAGAAACGAATTGATTAATTAGTTTTTCTTCTTCATCCCTACCTACATTATTCTTTTTTTTAGATTCATGAAAATGCAGCTTTTTCTTCGCTCTACTCAATATTTTCCGACAGTTTGCCGCCTCTTTTCCTATGAAACTCTCCATCTCATCATAGGAAAAAGAAAATACCTCTCTTAATACAAATACTGCACGTTCAACCGGGTTAAGTTTTTCTAGTAGTGTTAGGAGCGCGTAGGAGAGTTGGTCATGTTGTTCGATAGAATGCAGCGGATCTTGATCTGTATTTAACGGTTCAGGGAGCCACGGTCCGATATAATGTTCTCTTCTTTTACTCGCGGATTTTAGATGGTCAATCGTTCGATTAGTGGCCATTTTACACAAATACGATTTATAATCTTTAATATTGTTCTTATCAATCTTATGAAAATCTATAAAAATATCATGAACGATATCTTCCGCTTCCGTCATACTTCCTGCCATCTGATAAGATATGGATAAAAGTAGCGGTTTATACTGCGTATATGCTTCCTCCATTTCCATCCTCGCTACACTCCCATTTTTTCATTTAATTCAATAATGCTCATGGCCGCTTGCTTTGCACTAAAAAAAGAACTGTCAACTAACATTCCCTCTGCGCCAACCCAATCTCCGGCAATAAATAACCCTGGAATCTGCTCCATTTCATTTTTTTGTTTTTTCATCATGCTATTAGTTACTGTTATGTTCGGTAGGTAACGTTTTGATATAACATGTTTTTCCCAGCCTGGTTGAACTCGACTAAGAAACTGTTCGAGCTCCTGTTTTAAATCCGTTCTAGGTTCATTAATGCTCAAATATTTCATTACGTGTATGACGGAGTGGCTTTGATTGTCACTTAATGTTGCGACGTTGGAATGATTAGAAAAATAGAGTGGTTGGTCCATGCTCAAGGCGAATGATACTGTAGGATTCGGTGTTTTGTTTAGCACTATATCCAGACATGCTGCCCGGACTGGTATAAGTTCATTGATTGCATCTATTTCATAGCCCTGAAGGAATTTCCTCAACTCATTTGGGCTTGCTGTTGATAAAATATATGGTGTGAAGATTGATTTATTGTTACTTAATTTCACTTCAAACTGTGGAAATTTCCCTTTTATTTGTTGAACGGAGGCTCCCGCTTGAATAATGACACCTAATTTTTCCGCTTTCTCTTTTAACTCCTCTATAATTGACTGCCAACCGTTATGAACATAAATGGCTTTTCCTAATTGCAGCTGCTTAAATGCAACTTCGGCACGAAGCCTATCAGGGTCGTTACAGTAAGAAGATAAACGTATAAGCATGAGAATAAATTTCTGAACACGTTCATCCTTTATATTTTCATGAAGCCATTGGTCAACGGAGATCTCTCGGTTGCTCTTTAATTTTTTTGTTTGTAAAAGTATAAAAAAGCGGAGTAATTCCATTTTCCCTCTCCAACTAAATAAATCACTAGTTAATACAGAGAAAGGGTTGGCGGGAAGGTTATACGGTGAATCATTGTAAAACACCTTTCCCCCGATGGCAGGGCTATTTCCTTTTGGAGAGATGCCTAATTCCGCTAATATTTCTAAACTTTTTCCTTTTGAATATAAGGCATGTGGTCCGAGATTGACATAACTACCATCCATCACTTCTGTTTTTGCCCGACCACCTATTGTTTTAGTTTTTTCGATTAATGTAACGGATAATCCTGCACGTGCTAAATAAATAGAAGCAGTAAGTCCAGCAATCCCTCCACCAATTACAACACAATTTCTTTCTGTATTCTTCATTGTTATCATCCTCCTATTTTACAAACAAGACGATTAACTGATTTATTTTGTGACAGATTTGAGATTAATTTTCTTTTTTTGTTTACTACTTATTTCTATAGTAACAATTAAAAACATAGCATCACGATACATTTTAGTAAAAATTAACTATTTTTCCAATTGTATATTGAATAATGTCTAAATTCATGTAGTATATGGAATAGGATATCCACTAGGGGAGCCAATAGGCTGAGACGTCGCTTTACGCGTCGGACCCTTTGAACCTGATCTGGTTTATACCAGCGGAGGAAAGTGGTGCATCGAGTACGTTTCGTATGCTCATGCTTCTCTTTTCCATGGAAGAGGAGCTTTTTTATGTTGTAAAAAGAGCTCATGCGTACCCCCTTTCGCATTGTCTTCCATGGGTGAATGTGGGTGTTCTTCTTATATTAATTTGGAGGAGGAATACTACATGACATTTTCAAAACAGTTAAGACAGGAAGCAGACCCAATCTTTGAAGCAATTTTTGAACATCCTTTTGTAAAAGGAATTGGAGAAGGAAATGTACCGAAAGAAGCACTCATTCATTACGTACAACAAGATTATGAATACTTAACGACATTTTGCCGTATTTATGGTCTTGCGGTTTCTAAATGTACAGACAGAGAAGATATGACGTTTTTCCAGGAGCAAATAGGGTTTGTCTTAAATGCAGAAATACATCCGCACAATAACTTTTGTAAGGTTGCAGGTGTTCGGTACGAGGATTTACAAAAAGCTCCACTTGCTCCAACCGCCCATCATTACACACGCCATATGATGGAGGCTGCTACAAACGGTACACTTGGCGAAACACTTGCTGCACTAGCACCTTGTCCCTGGACGTATTGGGAAATTGGTAGAAAGCTGATAAAGGAAGTAAAACCGACACCAACTCACCCTTTCTACGAATGGATTACATTTTATGGTGACAAGGAAGTTAGCACCATCACACAAACATTTATGGATAAAATAGATGCTTGTGCGGCCAAAGCTAGTGAATACGAAAAAAAACGCATGCGTGACCACTTTATTACGAGCACACAGTTAGAGCATCAATTTTGGACAATGGCATATACACAAGAAACATGGCCTGTGCCAATTAAATCTATTCAAGTTATATAGATCATCTTTGTAGATATTAAAAAAGCGTTTTGGATTAATATCCACAACGCTTTTTTAAAATTGATTTAAGAAGCTTATGTAACTATATACCTAACCCATATCTTTATATCTCATTAACTCAGCTTCTTCTTTATATGAAGATGATGCTCTGACGGTTTCATATTATGGGCATACTTTATTACTTCTATCACAAATTACTAGCTCCTATACTTCGTGTCCTAGAAGCCATTCTAACCGTTTCATTTTAAGAGAGTCTGGACTGTTCCGTAACAGTTGATTTCTAATAAAAATTGCAATTGGATTTTCGAGTTGCATCATTCTTCCCATTGCTCTAGAACCTTTTACGACTTTAGCAGTTCGGCCGTATCTTATTTCTTCATACTGTTTTAATGCTTTCTCAACTTCATTCGGGTAATCGTCAAGACAGCGAGAGAGCACTAATGCATCTTCCATCGCTTGCGCCCCACCTTGTCCTAAATTTGGTAGCATCGGATGGGCAGCATCACCGAGCAGTGTAATCTTTCCGTTACTCCACGTGTTCATCGGTTTTCTATCAAAAATTTCATGAACAATTATATTCGATTCTTCTGTTGCTTCGATCATGTTAGTAACTGGCTCCCACCAGCCGCTAAAATGATCTAAAGCGATTTTCTTTGGATGAGGGGAATTAATAATAGTGCCACTTTCACTATTTATAGCTGCAAACCAAAAGATTCTTCCTTTTCCTAAATGGGAGAACCCGAACCTTTTTCCATGGCCCCATGCTTCGAAACCTCCACCTAGTTCCATAGGGAAACGTGCATCCTCATAGACAGAAATTCCTCTAATAGCTGTAAAACCAGAATAACGTAAAGGGCTTGGACCAATTACCCTTTTTCTAACTTCGGAGTGTATCCCATCAGCACCAATGACTAAATTATCTTTAACTACTTCGCCATCTTCAAAGCCTACACTTACTTTTGAATCACGCTGTTCTATATGTACTAATCTTTTTTTAAGATTCACTGTATTCTCATATAATGCCGCATGTAATACTTTTTGTAAGCTGGGACGGTATATTAAATAGCTATAACTCCCATATCTCTGTGCCTGTTCATGAACAGGTACATTCACTAGTGGTTTTCCGTCCCATGTTCTAATTTCGGCCTTTTTAACCGGGGCACCCTTTTTTCTGATCTCAAGTGCTAGTCCTAATTTTCCCAACACTTTTAAGGCATTCGCAGACAATACAATCCCTGCACCAACATCCTTGAGTTCTGTAGCTTTATCGTAAACAGAAACGTTCCATCCTTTCTGTTGTAAAGCAATAGCCGTACAAAGGCCACCTATACCAGCACCAATTACAGTCGCAGACTTTTCATTATGTGATTTCTCCAAACTGACCACCTCTTTGCTTCTTTCCCATAACTTCACTAAGTTTCCTTTAAGTTAAAAAGGTGCGAAATGTTCTATTTGCGCACCTTTTTGATGATTCTCTTCGAATTAAAATTTGTTTCTCAATTCACGTTCGTTCACTTCTTCGTTACGAATCATTTGTTCTAGTTTTTCAATTAATCTATCGTTTACTTCAGGCGTTTTTCTAAAAAATGCTTTTGTCTTTTGCTTTTTTAAAACGGACAACATGTATTTCTTTTCTTCAAACGTAAACATTTTCCCTCTCCCAACGTCTTAGTTTCTACAACATTTACATGGGGATTTACTTTATTTTAACATGTTATTATTTGTCCATTGAATAGTTAATTATCAAAAAAAAACCAGACCCTATACTAAGTATAGGACTGGCTTTACGAATATTAATTGGAAACTGATAGTTCGATTCTGTAAAGTTTATCATCATTTGGTTGAGGAGCTCCTCGGCCGTCCGTATTGTTACTAATAAAATAAAGATAATTACCTTCAATCAATACATCACGGATTCTCCCGAGACTTGTTATTATTTCCTGTTTTTCCCCTGTTTCGAGGTTAAATTGCAATAAGGCAGTACCTCTAAGAGCACCAACGTATAAATTTCCATCTTCATAATCCATTCCAGAAGGTGCCCAAGTTTCCTCAACTCCTGAAGTAAATAACGGCGGAACTAATCCTTCTTTTTGTTCATTTCCTTCAATGATTGGCCAACCATAGTTGAGACCAGCTTCGATCTTATTTACCTCATCGTTTCTATTGTTGCCGTGATCTGTTGAGTAAAGTGTCCCATCAGGTGACCATGTAATCCCTTGAGGATTTCTAAGCCCGTAACTATAAACGTAGGAGTTCGGAAATGGGTTATCAGATGGAAGTGATCCATCCAAATTCATTCTTAAAATTTTTCCACCTAAAGAAGTTAAATCTTGGGCTATTTCTTCTACAGACGCATCACCTGTTGTAGCGTATAGCTTTTCGTCAGGACCTATTTTTAATCTCCCTCCATGATGGCGTGGACCACTTGGAATTTTATCAAGAAGCAACTTATCTTCTGTCCAAGCATTTTTCTCTAAGCGTAGTGTCACAATACGATTGAACTGCCCCGAACTGTCCTCGTATGTGTAATATGCATAAGCTGTATTCGATTTTGAAAAGTCTGGAGCGAGCACCAAACCTAATAGCCCGGCTTCAGAGGCAGTTGCAAGCTCTTTTTTAAAATGGACGGTTTGACGTTCTATTTCTCCATTTTCGACTTTTACAATACTACCTTCTCTTTCAGTTAAATAAAATGTTTCATCATATTTTGCAATCGACCATGGAATTGCTAGATTTTCAGCCAGTACTTCCGGCACATCATTCATTGCAAAAGCCTGATGTTCGTTATCGATTTGTTGTTCTTCGGTTGAACACCCAGTAATAAGTACCATAATCAAAATAGGTATAGCTAACAGTTTTTTCATCTTTTCCTTCCTTTCTTAAAAATTCAGAAACTAATTCTTAAAGCTCTATTCCTTTTCTATCTATCTCGTTTTCGTTTAATCTTTGGAAAAGTATATTAAATCGATATAACTATTATTGCCTCACCTTATTCTTACTATTCTATTACTTTATTTTTTCTCATCATAAAAAAGGACCTACTCTCATTTTTCATCTTGATGAGAAATAGATCCTATTTGTTTACTTAATTAAGTTTTCTTGTTCTTCTTTTCTAACTTTCCATAGACTATATAAGTGTGTTGCAATTACTTTAGCAACAGCGTATGTCGGGATTACTAATATCATTCCAACTACTCCGATGAAACGGCCTGCAACAAGGACAAGGATCATAACCGTAACTGGATGGATCGACATTCTTTTTCCAATTATTTGTGGTTGAACAAAAATACTCTCGATTTGCTGAATTACGACTACAATAATTAGGACAAGAATTGCTTGCATAGGAGAGTGTAGTAAGGCAACGATAAACGAAGGTATTGCGCCGATCCACGGACCTACATACGGAATCACATTCGTTACCATACCAAATATCGCAAGCACTAAAGCGTACTCAAGTCCAATAATACTAAATCCTACATAATACAAAATACCAACAAAGGAACAAACAATTAAGACACCTTGAATGTAATTACTTAACGTCTCATCCATATTCGTTAAAATCGGCCTTACCTTTTGTTGTTTATCTTTACTAATAAAGTTCAGAACAAAATGCGGAAGTCTTTCCCCTTCTTTTAACAAGTAAAAAAGAATAAAGGGAACGATAATGAATAATAGTAACGTATTAAAAATAGTACCAATAACAGAAATCGTGTTAGTAACAAGGTCACCTACTAGCCCACTTGCGATGACAACAATTTGTTCGATACGATCCTTCCATTCGAATGCATCTTCTAATCCAAATCGCTGAATTAAATCATTCTCTTGAATAGTGAGTAGTAACACTTGTAATTCCTTCACAATGACCGGCATGCTATTAATTAAGTTAGTAAACTGTCGTTGTAATTCCGGGCCAATAAAAGAAAAAAGCCCGACGCCTAATCCAACTAAACCGATATAAACTAATAAAATCGCAATTCCTCTAGGCATCTTTTTACTTAAAATATGTACGAGTGGTCTTAATAAGTAGAAAAGCACTCCAGCTAGAAGAATCGGTACAAACAAGGTTTGTCCAAACACTATTACTGGTCTAAATATCCAGTCAACAAGGGACCCTAAATAAATAATTGCAAAAAGTAAAAGTATAACTGACCCTACTTGCATAATTTTGTAATACATTGAATTATTCTCCTTAGTTAAAATAATTATATTGTGACAGAATATAAGCTCCTTTGTCTAGTTAAATTTCTGTAAAATTTCGACAACGACACTTCTTATTGTACAAGCCTTTTATGTTATACGTTTAGACTTGTATTAAGGTTTCTTTTTTAAGAAATATTTTTAAACTAAACGTCTCCTAAAATGGCCATTTACTAAAATGACTCCGATAATAATAATGAGGCCGCCTGTAACACTTGTTATCTTTATTTTTTCATGTAGTAGGATGACAGCAGCAATGACTGTAAAAATTGGCTCTAAGTAAATAAAAACAGAAACTTTTGATGCCTCTAGTACTTCTAATGCCTTTCCCCAGTACCAATATCCTACACCAGAAACGAAAATCCCTAAAAAAATGAGATGTCCCCACTCCGCATACGCTAGAGACTCGAATTTCTCCCAACCTCTTTGTTTCATGAGAAAGGGTAGTGTAAGGATAAATCCGATAAAACTTATGTAAAAAGTTAATACTAGCGCCGGTAAAGGAACATTTAATTTTTTTAAGAGCACCGAATAAACTGCCCAATTTAATGTGCTTAATATCATAAGCATATAACCAATATGGAATGAAAAACTAAAAGATTTACCCGTTCCTGTTGCTGTAATTAAGAACACACCGCATATAGCAATAATAATGCCAAAACCTTTAGAGAATGTCATTTTCTCATGTAGAAATATCATGGAAAGAAATACAGTAAACACTGGAGAAAATGTAATTAGCCACCCGGCAGAAGAAGCATCAATCGTTAATAGAGCACTTGCTTGCAGAAGTTGATGGACAAATACCCCAATGATGGAAAGTACGATAACATGAGGAATATAGCGGATTGGTAGCCTCAAAGAATATTCTCTTTTTATAAGTATTAATATGAGTAAAAACGTTGCCCCAATCCCAAACCGACTAACTAGCAACGTGAAGGGATCCAATTTGTCTATGACTGCTTTTGCAGAAACAAAGGATATTCCCCAAAAACTAATTGCTACTGTTGCAAACAAGGATGCTGCCACTACTGATTTCGAAACGTTCATCCGTTTTTCCTACCTTCTATAAGTATACTATAATCGTATGCTTGTCCCTTACAAAAATGATTGAAGTTTTTGCCACAAATGAATGAAAATGTGGACAAGTCTTCATTCCCGCCCATTTTTTCTTCACCAAGTACATTTCTTTGTCTATAAGGAAAAAAATAAGTAAAATAATAATGGTATATATTAATAAGCGGAATGAAATTTATTTCGTAGGAAAGAGGAAATCAATGATTGTCAAAACGAACGAAGAGCTTGAAGCTTTAAAAGAAATCGGAAAGATATGTGGAACCATTCGTGATGAAATGATAAAAGTGACAAAACCTGGAGTTACTACGAAAGAGTTGGATGAATTAGCTGGAAAGCTATTTGAAGATTACGGAGCAATTTCTGGTCCAAAGGGAGAATATGATTTCCCGGGGTTTACTTGTATAAGCGTAAATGACGAAGTGGCGCATGGAATCCCATCAAACCGCGTTATTCAAGAAGGTGATTTAGTCAATATTGATGTATCTGGTTCGAAGAATGGTTATTTTGCTGATACCGGGTTGTCTTTCGTTGTAGGTGAAGGCGAACCTGTATTATACCGTATATGCGAAGTAGCAGAAAAAGCTTTTGAGGCTGGATTAGCAAAAATTAAAGTAGGTGCTCGCCTCAATACGATCGGTAAAGCTGTTTACCAAACTGCTCGAGCTAATGGCTTTACTGTTATTAAAAACCTAACTGGTCATGGAGTTGGACGTGCTTTACATGAAGCTCCTAACCACATTTTAAATTACTATTACCCAATGGATAAAGAGGTGTTACAAGAAGGTATGGTGATAGCCTTTGAACCATTTATTTCAACCGGTGCGGAAGAAATATACCAAAAAAATGACGGTTGGACGTTTGCAACTGAAGATAAAAGCTTTGTTGCCCAAATGGAACACACGATTATCGTAACGAAAGACGGTCCAGTTATTATTACGAAATAACGGAAAGGCACATCCATTTTGGTGTGCCTTCTTTACTGCATTAGCCAAAACATATTTCTATCTGTAGCGAAGTTAGAAAGGTTATATAAAAATAAAACCTCTTCAATACTTTCCTCTTGTAAGTAGTCATTTAAATTCATATGATAATATCGTAAGTCCAAAACGTGAATTTCTTCAAAATGATTTGCTAAAAACGGCAGAAAGGTATGTGCATAGGAATCTTTAATTACTGCTAATTTCCGTCCATTCTTTAAAGAACTAGTTATCGTTACAAGAGAGTGGTTACCGTTTAAAAACATACCATACTTATCTTTCCCTTTTAAAAAGTCCAGTTCATATAACGAAGAAGTTACTTTATTCTGATCATAATACGTTACGGTGTAATCAATATTTAGGTTGGGCGTAAATACTTCCATTTTATCTGGAAGAATTCGACGCGATGCTGCCTTCGTATAAAACGAGCCAAAGAAATTTTCCGACATAACCTCTATTGAAAAATCATTCAATTTTAATGGCTCCACTTGTAAGTATTCTGCAGCTTTTACGTAAGCATAATAGGCACCTCTCATCGTCCAATGATGGTCCGTACGAAAATAAATATACTCCGTCTTTCTATCTATCAATTCGTTATTTATATCTATCACTTCAATATCTTTATTTAGTTTTTTCTGGATAGAATCCAACAATTCATTTTGATTATACGATTCTACAAATGGCGGTAACTTTTCCTCATAAATACTAACTGAAGTTGGAACTAACATAATATACGAGGTCACATTTTCTGTTTTTCTAACAAACTCATTAATATAACTAATATTGTCACTTAACTGTTCACCAGGTTCTTTTAGCGGTTCGAATAAATAACTCTCTTTTCCAAAGTATATTCCATTGTTCTCTTGCTTCAAAAAGATCCTTTCGATATCAGATTTCAATAAAATCCATTCTTCTTTCCAAACGAATTGATCTTTTATATATTCTTCGAAGTTAGCAGTAAATTCACCAGAAAAAAAGCTACCCCACGAAAATATTGGACGCTCTGTTAAAAACCTGTTTTCCAATTGTGAAAACGACTCATCTTCTTTCCAGACGGTTATGAAACCTAGACTAGAAATAAAAACGAGGAAAAATATAATGATACTATTCTGAAACCATTTCATAGGAAAATCTCCTTATTAAAAACGAAAATATAAAAAAGGATTAAACGAATCATCTACTAAATACGCGATAGATGAAATTAGTAGACAAACATAACATATAAATAAAGCTATAAATCTGAACCTCTCACCTAAAAATTTGTTAAAGAAAAAATTCCATACTGGCATGGAAGCTAAAAAGCAACTTACTAGTAAGATAAGATTGTTAAATAGGTTAAAGAAAAAAGCATTGTCCACAAATGTCCCGTCATGTATATAAAACATAACCTTAAAATATGAAAATGCTAGAGCAATGTCTTCAAATACGAATAGTACCCATCCAATTAAGATAAGGAAAATTAAATAAATTCGTTGTAAAAAGGTTGGTAATTTACTTAATATACGTAGTACGCCTCTTTTTTCCATAAAAATAATGATTCCAAAATATAAACCCCATATTATAAAATTCCAACTTGCTCCATGCCAAACCCCAGTTAATCCCCAGACGATGATTAAATTTCGTACGAGAATAAAAAAGCCCTTTTTACTACCTCCTAATGGAATATACACATAATCGCGAAACCAACTTCCTAGAGTTATATGCCATCTCCGCCAAAACTCCGTAACACTTCTGGAAGTATACGGATAATCGAAATTTTTCGGAAAGGTAAAGCCAAACATTTTCCCTAACCCTTTAGCCATATCGGAGTAACCACTAAAATCAAAATAAATTTGGAAGGCAAATGCAATTATACCTATCCATGCTGTTAATGTTGAAACATCATTCAATGGTTGTTGCGAAACATTAACCCACAGTTGACCCATATTGTTAGCTAATAACACTTTCTTTCCTAGCCCAATAATAAATAAGCAAATACCATTTGCAAATTGAGCGCTATCCCACTTTCGATTCATAAGTTCCTTCTCAATCGTCTGATAGCGAACAATCGGACCAGCAATTAATTGAGGAAATAAACAAACATAAGTAGCAACAGCAACAGGACTTCGTTGTGGCTTTGCTTGACCTCGGTAAATATCAATACAATAGGACATCGTCTGAAACGTATAAAACGATATACCGATCGGTAAAGGTAAATCTAGTGGACTTAATGATGTACCTAAGAGAACATTTACATTATCAATCAAAAAATCTGCGTATTTAAAAAAAGATAATATCGCAATATTTATAGATATCGAACTCCATAAGGCAAGTTTCGCTATACTTTGTTGCGTTTTACGATATTTGTATATAATTCGACCGTGTATATAATCTGCTAAGGCAGAAAAAAGCATTAAAAAAATATATACGGGTTCTCCCCATGCATAAAAGAATAAACTAACAAAAAGTAACATAACGTTTTTATATCTTTTAGGAATTAAATAATAAAGTAGTAAAGAAATAGGTAAGAAAAAAAATATAAAGATAAGACTACTGAATACCATACATTCACTTCCATCATTTGAAAAAGATTAGCCCTTAGCCAAAGAAAACTAATATCTTTGGCTAAGGGCCGTAACAAATTTATTTCGTATGCTTATTAAAAATTTCTACAATAGAATCTGGCTTCTCATATGTTACGTATAATAAGTAATTACCATTAACTTGAATTACATTGTTTTTTACTTTTTCGTACTGATCTGGTAAGTATTGCTCCCATGTTTGGGTTTGCGCTTCTAGCTCTCTTTCCAAACTTGCTTGTAGGTCTTCCACATGATCACGATCTTTTGCTTGAAGGAGAATAATTTGGTCAGAATTCACGTTCATCATCGCAGCTAAATAATATCCAGCATTGATAGATTCCTCATTGATTTGAGTATGTTCTAAAATCATTTGTTTGGTCGGGTTTTCATCTGCTGTACCTGTTAAATTTGCTTCTACATACAATTGTAGTACACCATTTTCAAGTGCATTTTCAATTCCATTATCCTCTAGGTCTTTAGCAATATGTTCCTTAATTTCCATCCAAATTGTCTCTAATTCTACATTTTTTCCAGCTTGTTCTCCTTTGTTGTTACAAGCAACTAATAGACTAAAAATAATAACACTAACTAAGATAATTAACAGTTTTTTCATAAGATGTCCTCCAAATATTTTTCTGTTTAAGCATCAACCTATAGGACGAGCTTTATTTAAAAAAGTTACACAATAATAATAAGTGATATGAAATTAAAAATTGTATTGATAATCCTTCTCGTGTGAACTAAAATTTAATAATCGTAGGGGTGGTAGTGTCAAAAGTTCTATGAAAAACTAGCACGGTTCATACTACCTACCATTTATTAGGTGGAAATACCACGCTATCGCTCTTGACAAACACACCAATGGTTTATTCAGAGGTCAATCAAGGGCGAAGGGAACAAAAGAAGGCATGCTAAATAAACCCTTGACTTTTTCCATTTTAAACCATTGGTAAGTTCGGTTTGTCAAGAGTTCGCTTCGCCGATAGCTGAATAGGGCTCAGCTAAACAAAAGTTAGGCTGACTGTTGTTGAATCCAGTCTTGAGCTAATCCAATAAGGGCTGTCCATCTCGCTGGCATGGTTGGTAGCTTTTCTAATTCTGGAAGTGTTACTGGCACTTTACCTTCAAGTGAAGAATGTGGGCGCAAGAAGTTAAAGTAAGCCACAAACAATGTCACAAAAGAAACAGATCCTTGTTCAGAACCAAAGCCGTGCGTCGATCGATAATTCCCTTTAAACGTGCGATTTAGTCTCTCGATGATTTGCTTGAGAGGTCGATACTCTCTAGAGACATCGTCTTCATTTGTTAGCCCGATGACCTGTTTTACGTCAAACGATATGTGGTTCTCTGCGAAGAAATGCTGTGCCAACAAGTAAATAGGGTTACCATCTACTACAAATTGTAGGTTTTCTGGTATTTCTTTCAGTTTCACTAGTACTTCATCAATCGCTCGTATCGCTGTTGCGGTGTCGCGATTTGGTGATACTGGATACGAAAGAATGACTTTCTTGACCGCATCAAAAAAGAAGAACAGGTAATGCCAACGACCGTTGACCCGGATGTACGTTTCATCCCCACAGAATTGATCCGACAGCTCATACGGAAAGTAGTCAATATAAGGCTTGAGCCATAATGCGACGCTGTTTTCGTAGTTTAGGATACTTTGATGGGAGACAGACACGCCGTGAATATCCTTCATGATCGCTGCCGTTTTACGGGCCGATAATCCATAATTGACATGGTACGTCAAGATGAGCCCAAGTGTATGCGGTGAAACATACAATCTTGATAAATCGACTTTTGGCTGCTTTGGTGATTGTTTGGATAACGGTTGATAGTCGATGTGGAACTTCCGGTAAATGTAGCGAACTTTCAGCGATTGTGGATCTTCTTTAAACTGTTTTTTCTCTTTTTTAGTCATGGCGCTCAAGTTTTTTTGATAATAGGTACACATATCATTTTTGCACTTAAACACGTGAAAATCTTTTCGTTCTTTAATTTTTTCAAGCGGTTTAAGGCAGTGAGGACACTTAAGAATGGCCTCTTTCTGATAACGACTTTTTTTATTGAAAACACACGCACACACCTTACACTGATATTGTCCTTTTCCTCCGTTATTTGCGTACAAATACGCAGAAGGAGCACCACACTTAGGACAACATAAGGTAGACGGTACGGGCGTAGAATTCGCTCGTCGCTGTACTGGTTTTAACGGTTTCCCTTTGGATTGAAGGTGTTCCGCTAATAAAAGCTGATAATCGAGCCTTTCTAGTTTTTCAATGATAGGTAAATCATCAATTTGAAGCTTTCGATAAGGCTGATTAACAGGAGCTTCTTTTGGTTTATCGAACATGCTTTTTCCAATCAATAGAGTAAGCAAAGTTCGAATAATTTGTTCTTGATAGTTTATAAAAGTTAATAAATAGGTTATAATTTGAGGGTACAAATTGTCACTTCCTTTTCTGGAATTGGGTGTTGTGGTAACCTCAATTATCTACAGAATTCAGGGGGTGGCAATTTTTTTGCTTATAAAGCCCTCTAACATAGGATTTAATAACCTATTTTTATATAAAGTTTTGACAATACGGTAGGGGTATTGGGGGTGCGTTTATGATTAAACGTTTTTTTAGTTATTACCGTCCGCATCGAAAACTGTTTATCATTGATTTTTCATGCGCGGTATTAGTTGGGTTATTAGAGCTTGGCTTTCCTTTAGCTGTTTCGTGGTTTATTGACAGTCTTCTTCCAGAAGGAAATTGGAGTACGATTTTGGCTGTTAGTGCTGGGTTGTTAACACTTTATATAATGAGCTCGAGCATGCAGTTTATTGTAAACTATTGGGGACATAAGCTAGGAATTAATATTGAAACCGATATGAGAAGAGAATTGTTTTACCACGTTCAACGCCAATCGTTTCGCTTTTTTGATAACACGAAAACTGGTCACATTATGAGTCGCGTTACGAATGATTTAATGGATATTGGCGAATTAGCTCATCATGGACCAGAAGATTTGTTCATCGCCGTTATGACGTTCATTGGTGCATTTTGGATTATGTTGACGATTAATGTGAAACTAGCACTTGTCGCAATTATTATCGTTCCGTTTTTAGTTTGGCTTATTTCCTATTCGAACATCAAAATGAATAAGGCTTGGACAGCAATGTATGGGAATATTGCAGACGTAAATGCAAGAGTAGAAGATAGCGTTTCAGGTGTACGCGTTGTTCAATCTTTTACAAATGAAGAGTTTGAAAAGAAGCGTTTTGACAAAAACAATGCTTTTTTCCGTGCTTCTAAACTAAAAGGCTATAAAGTGATGAGTTGGAATTTATCCGGAATTTATATTACGACTCGTTTGATGACGTTAGTTATTTTAGTATACGGGGCATGGTTAAGCTTTTCTGGAATGTTGACCTACGGCGAATTAGTTGCTTTTATCCTTTATGTTAACGTGTTATTTAAGCCGATAGATAAAATTAGTGCGTTACTAGAATTGTATCCGAAAGGAATGGCTGGGTTTAAGCGATTTGTAGAGCTTATGGATCAACAGCCTGACATTGAAAACCACCCTGGAGCGATTGATGTTCCAGAACTAAACGGGAATATAGCTTTCCGTAATGTTAGTTTTGGCTATGAAGAAAATAGACGCATTTTAAATGATTTAAGCTTTTCTATTAAAGCAGGTCAAACGGTTGCCTTTGTTGGGCCGTCTGGAGCTGGGAAAACTACAATCTGTTCACTTATCCCTCGCTTTTACGATGTGGAAGAAGGTTCGATCACAATAGATGGAATGGATATTCGTAACATGACAAAAGAATCCCTCCGATCTAACATAGGTATAGTTCAACAGGACGTATTCTTATTTACTGGTACATTGAAAGAAAACATTGCTTACGGAAAATTAGATGCTACACAAGAAGAAATAGAAGAGGCGACAAGACGTGCTCACCTTTCCGATTTGATTGAGTCTTTACCGGATGGTTATGATACACAAATTGGTGAAAGAGGTTTAAAGCTTTCAGGTGGGCAAAAACAACGACTTTCTATTGCTCGAATGTTCTTAAAAAATCCTCGTATCCTAATTTTAGATGAAGCGACATCTGCACTTGATACAGAAACGGAAGCTATCATTCAAGAGGCGTTAACAGAGTTATCGAAAGATCGAACAACGTTAGTTATTGCTCATCGACTAGCAACGATACGTAATGCAGACCGAATTCTAGTCGTTAACGAGGATGGTATTGCGGAAGATGGAACACATGAAGAATTGCTTGCAAATGAGCAGGGAATTTTCAAGAAATTACATGCACATCAACATGCATCTATATATTAATAACAAAAAAAGAACGAGAAAAGACGAATGGCTAGATAAGCATTCGTCTTTTTCGTTACTAGATTATCGTTTCAAGCGAAAAGTACAGAATACTCATGTAACGATACCAAATCGATTGCCATCAAGGTCTGTAATACTAAATCCTTTAACATCACCGTAGTCATGTATCAGACTAACGTTTCCGTCTTTTGCAAGCATTTCTTGATGGATTGTATCGATATCAGTTGTGAGAAAATTATAGTACACCCCAACATCGTAATCATTTTTCGGAAATTTCGGTTGAGTAATATTTTCACATTTTACAAGAGTAAAAATTACTTTTCCATCACAAGTTCTAAATGTTTTAGCATTAGGTTCGTCGCTATGAATTAGTTCAAAATCGAGCATCTCCTCATACCATTTTGTTGATTTGTCTAAATCACTAACAGGAATAAAAATTCCTACTCCATATAGTAGCTCCTTTGCCATTTGTATCTCCCCTTTCTTTTCGTCACATTAATTAACGAAAAAAAATTGTAATTCCTTACACGATAAATAAAAATTATGTACAAATCATAATTATATTTCCATCTGGATCTTTTAAGTGAAAACAGTATCGATTTTTTGAATTTTTAACTGCACTAACTTCAATCCCCATTTGTTGAATAGAGAGATAAGACTCATATATAATTTTAGGATTGTTATTTCGAAATCCATTTAAAAACTGTTCAAACATTCCTTTGTCCATCGCTTTTTCTCTTTTCTGTACTTTTATATGATCGTTTGCACTTAAAGAATTATAACGATGGATCTTCTTCTTAGCTCGATGTAAGGTTGTATACACATTGGATTCCGATTCCTTAATTAAAATTGCTGTTTCATTGGCAGTAAATTGGAATATTTCTGTAAGGAGAACGACGACAAATTGTTTTAAGGATAAATACTCTGATAATGTTTCCAAAATTACACGAATGTCATATTCTCGTTTATTATCCTTCCTATTTTCGAGTTCCACTTCTGTATCGGATACATAATCAATCTTATTATTTTTTCTGTACTGATCAATCCAAGTACTTCTTACAATAAAATATAAGTACTTTTTTGTCAGCTTACTTGTCGGCTCTTTTTTTAATAAAATATAAATCTTTAAAAGACATTCTTGAACTAAATCTTCTCTTTCCCACTTTTTCGCCGAAAAACTACGACAATATTTTTCAATAGTAGGTAAAAAAGGAGCTATCATAGAATCGAAACTAGAAGAATCCCCGTGCATATTTTTAATCGGCCTCTTTCGTTTTAATTTTCTGATTATATATCTCCTTTCAAATTTACATTAAGTAATGATGATTGACAACCGATGAAAAACTTCAAAAATAAAAAAAACAAGGTTTCCCTTGTTTTTACTCTTGAATCAATCTTAAAAATTGCTTCGTTCTTTCTTCTTTTGGCGATTGGAACATTACGTCTGGTACGTTTCTTTCCATAATAACACCGTTATCCATAAATATAACTTCATCCGCTACTTCATTAGCGAACTTCATTTCATGGGTAACGACGACCATTGTCATTCCTTCTTTGGCAAGGTCTTTCATTACTTGTAGAACTTCCCCTACTAATTCGGGGTCTAACGCTGAAGTTGGCTCGTCGAATAACATAACATTTGGTTCCATTGCGAGTGCCCTTGCAATACCTACTCGTTGCTGTTGCCCGCCCGATAATTGGAATGGATAGTAATCCATTTTATCATGTAAACCAACTTTTTTAAGCAACTCTTTCGCACGTTCTTCCACTACACTTTTTGCTTCCTTTTTGACAGTAATTGGACCTTCCATCACATTTTGAAGAGCTGTCATATGGGGGAATAAATTGTAGTTTTGAAACACCATTCCTGTTAGCCTTCTAAAGTTGGCAATCGCCTTGCGGTCTACTTTTTGAGAAAAGTCTAATTGTTGATCACCAATTGCAACAGCGCCAGAAGTTGGGGTTTCTAATACGTTCAAACATCGGAGAAGTGTCGTTTTTCCTGAACCTGAGGGGCCAATTACAACGACAACCTTTCCTTGTTCAATATCTATGTTAATATCTTTTAACACTTGTAAATCATCAAATTGCTTATATAAACCTTTAACGGAAATCACTTTTTTACGAGCTCCTTTAACTATTTTGCTACATACCGATCTAGTCGGCTTTCTAGCAGCTCTTGGATAATGGATAATGTAAAGCAGACAACCCAATAAATAAGTGCAGCTTGTATATATAGAAGTAACGGTTCATAAGTCGCTGCCGCTATTTCTTGCGCCTTTCGAAACATTTCTGCAACTAAAACGATAGAAGCTAGCGATGTATCTTTTACTAGGCTAATAAAAGAGTTAGATAATGGCGGGACAGAAACTCTCGATGCTTGTGGTAAAATAACCCGACGTAATGCTTGTGCATACGTCATTCCCATCGAATAGGATGCTTCCCACTGTCCTTTAGGTATCGACAAAATAGCAGCTCTTATTACTTCTGAAGCATAGGCGCCAGTATTTAAGGAGAAGGCAATAACAGCTGACATAAATGGATCTAGCGTTATTCCGATACTAGGTAAACCGTAAAATATAATAAATAATTGCACTAAAAGTGGTGTTCCACGAATGATGGAAACGTAAACTCTCGCTATAATGCTAAGCGGTTTTATTTTTGATATTCGCGCTAGCGCAGTAAGCACTGCAATAACTAATCCAATCGTAAAAGATATAAGCGTTAACGGTACTGAATAATAGAGAGCCCCTTTTACTAAAGGTAAAAGGGAACTCTGGAATATTTCAATCCAGCGTTCTAATCTGACTGGATCCATAAATATGTTAGTTAAGTACATCTTCACCAAACCATTTCTCTGCGATTTGTAAATACGTACCGTCTTCAATGATTTCTTGAAGGGCACGGTTCACTTCTTCCACTAAATCTTTACTACCTTTACGGAACATAAAGCCGCTTTTTGAAGCATTTTCACTCTCGGCAACAATTTTCACAGGAGCATTCGGACGTTGATTAATAAAATCAAGAACTGTTAACTTATCGTTTATCGTTACATCCACACGTTTTGATGTCATAAGTTCAATCGCTTGGTTGAATCCATCTACACCAACGATTTCGGCATTATTATCACGAGCAATATCTGCAAAGTTACTCGTTAATGATTGAGCAGATTTTAACCCCTCAATATCTTCAAAGCCATCGACTTCTTCATTATCTTCGTGTGCAACTAAAACAGCTGCGGAAGTAATATAGTGGTCAGAGAAATCGTATTTTTCTAGACGATCTTCCCTAATTCCAACTTGGTTAGCAATAACGTCAAAACGTCCAGCATCTAGTCCAGCGAACATTGCGTCCCATTGTGTTTCCATGAACACAGGTTCTACTCCAAGACGGTCTGCAATCGCACGAGCTAATTCTACGTCAAAACCAGTTAGTTCACCTGTTTCATCATGGAACGTGAAAGGTGCGTATGTACCTTCTGTTCCGATTACTAATTTTCCTTCATCTTGTACTTTAGATAGTAAAGAATCAGAAGTGTTTTCTGTTGTGTCAGTATTGTTATCACCTGTCGTATTCGTATCCTCATTAGCAGTTGTGCCACACGCTGCTAGAATGATTCCGAAAGCGAAAAGTAATGAGAATAAAGTTAAAAACTTTTTCATTTTTAAACCCCCAGTATTCTTATATGATTTATTGAACATAAATCGATTCATAATAAAATCTATCACGTTTGTCAAAACATTTGTTTTTATGTTCTCCAATTTCCTTTAAATTCATTTGGTCCATTTTAATGTTTTTACATTGGCACAAAAAAACTTCCGTAAATAAGTTGTTTTACGAAAGTTTTTTGTAGTTATAAATACAATATTAGACAAATAAAAAAGAATTGAAGATTTTTAAAATCTTCAACTCTACTATTATTGTAAAAAATTTTCTTTCAGTTTAACTATTTCCTCATCTGATAACTCAAGTACTTCTTTCGTATAAATTTTAATCGATCCATAATGTTGATCAATTTCATTCAAAAAGGTTGTTATGTATTCTACTCTCGCTTCAAATAATGCATCTAGTACAGCCTCATCGACATCGGGCAAATCATTATAACCAATTTCATCGAAGTGAGTGTTTATATCTCCTGAAACTTCATTCGTAAATAAATAATCTTGTAAAATACTTTCACGAGATACGCCTAATATACTTAATATTAACGCTGCAATTGCACCAGTACGATCTTTTCCTGCCATACAATGAAAAAGAAATGGTTTTTCTGGTTCCGTTAATAATACTTTAAAAACTTGTTGGAAAGAGCTTTTATAGTGCACCATCTTTTTATTTAATGAAATTAATAATTCTCCTGGCTTTGAATTTCGAAGTGCTTGTACAAAACTCGAATGATCTCCAGCATTACCTAACGCGGCATCTTCAGCTAGTAATGGTGTATGAAACCAAGCAACTCCTTCTATCATTGGATCAGGATATTTATTAGTTTCATCATGACCTCGTAGGTCACATATTTTTTTGATTCCTAATTCTTTTAACGTAGCTTCACCAGCCTCTGTTAACCTACTTAAATTTCCTGAGCGATAAAGCATCCCCTTTTTTACTTTCTGACCGTCTTTAGTTTGTACTCCACCTAAATCACGCAAGTTGATCGTACCTGCTACATTCAAGTTGTTTATTACAGTTCTGTTCATGTTTAGTCTCCCACTATTTAAAGATTATTAACTCTTATTAATTATAAAAAATAGTTCTCACGATTACAATTTAAAAAGGGTTACCACCCTTTTTGTCGAATAAAAATGATGGTAATAATTTCATTTTCTCTCTTGAACCTCCAGTAACGTGAGGTTTTATAATAAACCCTATACTTAATAAGGAGGCAATGTGTATGAAAGAAAATAATTCTTTTTCCATCGGTGAATTTTCAAAGAAAACTGGTATTTCCGTACGTACGTTACACTATTATGATGAAATCGGACTGTTACGGCCAGTGAAACACCCTACTTCAGGTCATCGAATTTACAATTGTGAGGATCTATTTACATTGCAAAAGATAGTAAGTCTTAAATTTTTAGGTTATAGCTTAGAGCAAATTAGCCATTATTTACACGAACCAAGTTTCTCTATTGATTTTAATGAAATGTTAGCATCTCACTTACAGGGGTTACAAAAAGAAAAAGAACAACTCGATCAATCAATGAAGGCAATTAAAAGAGTAATGCGATTGTTAGAAAAAGAAGAAGAGCTAGAAAGTAGCGTATTATTTAGTTTAATCCAAACCTTCCATACAGAAGAAAGGCAAACTGATTGGATGGAACAGCACAACCTAACTCACATAACGGAAAAGCTAGACCAAAAATCTGAAGAAGATATTTTCTCTTTAGATCAAAGCTTTGTTCAATTAACGAAAGAAGTAAAGCAACTGTACGGGAATCCGATTGAGGACCCAAGGGTGCAAGAAATGGTTAAATTATATGTAGAAGCTTCTTTTTCTTTCCTCGGCGAAGAACTAATACAAAAATTAGCAGAAGCTGATGTCGAAGAAACGGATATTCAAGAACTAGAAAACATCGCACCTTCTCCGTTTACAGAGGAAGAACAACAATGGCTTAATCAGGCAATGGAGTATTATATAAAACAAGTAGAAATGGAATCAAATGAATAGCAAAAAATGTTAAGTGCGAATGTTTGTTTGGTGTTAAAGTAGAGTTAAGGTAGGTGAATCGAGAATGGACTATATAAATTCCGTGCAACGAACGTTAAATTTCATCGAAGAAAACTTGCACGAGCCAATATGCTTAGAGCAATTAGCCGAGGTTGCTTATTTTTCTCCTTTTCATTTTCATCGTGTTTTCCAAACAATTGTAGGAGATACTGTGATGGATTATGTAAGAAAAAGAAGACTAACTTGTGCAGCAGAGCGTTTATTTTATACCGATGAAAGCGTAACGAGTATTTCCATCGCTGTTGGCTTCCAATATCAAGAGTCTTTCAACCGCGCGTTCAAAAAGACGTATGGTGTTTCACCGAAGCAATATCGAAGTGCCAAAAGATTAAGTGGTCCGTTACAAGGGAAAGCCTACCTTTCAAATAACCTATTACTAGGAGGACAACAAATGGAACCAAAACTAATTACGAAACCTGCTTTTCACATCATTGGATATGAGCTTAAAACAAAAAATGAAAATGGTCAGAACAACAAGGATATCCCGGAATTTTGGCAACAGTTTATGAAGAATAAATTAGGTTGTAACATACCTAATCCTATTAATCAAAATGTAGAGCTTGGTATTTGTACAGATTTCAATCCTAATACAAATGAATTTGTTTATATTATTGGGATGGAAGTAAACGAAGGTTCTCAGCCACTTGAAGGAATGGTGTATAGAAGTTTTCCAGAACAAGAATATGCAGTATTTACGACTCCGAAGGCAAATGGGGATACATTTACCGCTTCTATTCAATCAACTTGGAATAACATATATACGGAATGGTTCCCTCAATCTGGTTATGAACATAGTGGAGGCACTGAATTCGAATTGTATGACGAAAGATGTCACGGAGATGAAAATATAGAAATGGACATATACATTCCCGTACAAAAAATTAGCATTAACCAACCATCCTAACTCTATTAAACTAATAAAAGCCCGCTTTAAAAAAGTTGGGCTTTTTGCTCACGTTTTCTACATGTCATTATTATCATCTAAATATTTTATTTCTAGACCTGTTTCTGTCACGGTTCTCCCATCACTCTCTACATAAAATGCTTGCGCATTTGGCCTTGAACTAACTGCCACAGTAAGTGTTTCGTTTACAAAATGAAGAGCCGCTCCATCATCAACAGCATACCCAGCTTTTATCCTTCCTTCTAATAATAATTGGTGATAAGCCGGTTTTCTTTTATTCTCACCATCATAATGAGGACAATGGCTACCTTTTAAGAAACCTAAACAATCTAGTTTATACAACGGAGCATTTATCGGGTCAGTTAGGCCTTCTTCGAACCAACAAATCGATCCAGCACTAAGGCCAGCAAGAACGACTCCACTCTCATATGCTTTTTTTAAGACTTTATCAAAGCCCCAATCTTTCCACAAGAGTAGCATATTTCTCGTATTTCCTCCGCCAACATATATAATATCTTGTTCTAAAATGTAGGTTTCTAGATCCGTAAAATTAGGCTCAAATAGAGATACATGAGTTGGCTGACACGGAAGGTTGTTAAACGCCTTATAAAACCGTTCAATATAATTCGTTTGATCACCACTAGCGGTTGGAACAAAGCATATTTTCGGTGAATTTTTCTTTACTTGAGCTAAAATGTAGTGATCTAATAGTAAATTATCAGGCTCCATTGAAAACCCACCGCCACCCATTGCGATAATTTGCCTCATTTTCTCAACTCCTCTATCTCCTAAATACTACAAATGATTGTATTTTCCTTCCTCCACTGAATAAAAGGGACCAGATTAACTCTGTTCCCTTTACGAATTCGTATTATTATATTTTAAAATTCGCTATCGTTTGTTTTAATTTTTCCGCTTGCTGTGCTAGCACTTGTGCACTTGAGTTCATTTGTTCCATCGCAGCTAATCCTTCTTCTGATGCGGCAGCATTATTTTGGTTTCCTTTAGACGTTTCTTCTGAAATAACGGCTACTTCTCTAAATACTTTTGTTACATCTTCACTTAATAGGTACGTTCCATTTACGTTTTCCGTAATATTTTCAACTAAAGTCAACGTCTCTGCAATTTTATCCGCAATTAATTGTAAGGAGCTCTCCGTATCGTTTGCGCTATCAACACTTACTTTTGCTTCTTTATTTACTTCTGTCGTTGCGGTAATTGCATTCGTTATTTCTGTTTGGATTTGTGTAATAATGTCACCAATATTTTCAGCTGATGCTTTCGATTGTTCGGCTAGCTTTCTCACTTCCATCGCTACCACTGCAAAACCTTTTCCTGCTTCTCCAGCTCTTGCAGCCTCAATTGCAGCATTCAATGCAAGCAAGTTCGTTTGATCGGCAATGGAATTGATACTATTAATAATGTTTCCAATTTCACTAGACTTTTTTTCTAGATGGTTCATTACATTTATATTTTCATTCGATAAGTTTTGTAATTTTTCAATACTAGCAGTCGTTACACTAACATTGTGCACACCATTCATTGATGCTTCCTTCATATCAATTGATTTTGCTTTAACTAATTCAGCATTGTCTTTTACATTCTTATTTAGTGCATTAAGATTTTCCATCTTTCCTACTGCCGACTCAATGTAGCTAGTCGTTTCTTCCGAGCCTGCCGCAATTTCACTATTTGTTTCGGTAATTTGAGAAATCGTTTCTGTCGTTTCGATTGATGCTACTACGAGTTCTTCGCTATTTCTCGCTACTAATGTAGCACTATTATTTACTTCTTTAACAAGATTACTTATTCCTTCTATTAGCTTGTTCGTATTTTCCCCTAACTGTCCGATCTCATCTTTTGATTTTACGTTTATTCTTTTTGTTAAATCTCCGCCAGCGTTAGACATTTCTAAAATAACACCACTAATATAACTTAAGTTTTTCGTAATATTTCTCGTAATACCTATTCCTAAAAGCAACGCAACGATGATTGCGACAATAGAAGCGATGATTAACGTTAGTTCTGCTATTACGCTTAACTGATTTAAGCTATTTATTCGCCCTTGCATTAGTTGTTGTTCAATATCAATAAAATTCTCCAGTTTACTTCTTAATTGATCAATAGATGCTTTTCCACTATTTAAATCCACTAAACTACTCGTCAATTCTAAACTGTTGGATGATCTTATTTCTATATTTTTCACTACATAATCTGTTAACCATAATTGAAAAGCTTCTTCCACTATTCGTAGGTTTTCTACTTGCCTTTCATTGTCACTTACATAGTCATGTAAGTGCATAAAGTGCGCTTCTATCTCCTCTTTTGCACGCTCATACGCTGTTACATAATCATTATCTCCTGTAAATAAATATCCTCTTTCCGCCGTTTCTATATCGACAATATTTTTTTGAATATCTTTCGCATGAGACATGACACTAAAGTCTTGTTTCACTACTATTTCTATCTCTTCATTTAACTTTGTTAAAGAAAGAATTGATAGTAAACAAAGTATAATTAATGAAGTAATTAATATCCCAAACGAAAATATTAGCTTACTCTTTATTGTTCTTATCATTTTGGAACCCCTCCAACTACTTACAACAAAGATAATATTATTTAATTATAATATCGACATAATCATTGTTTTGTTTAGAAGTTTAAGGCGCATAAAATCTGTATGTATGTAGATTGAACGAACGGAGAAACTAACAGAGATAATCTCGGGTACTACATTTAAAGGGGGCTCACTATGAAAAAGGAAATGATTGTTTTTTATATATCTGTAGCAATCCTTGCATTACTTGTGATTGTCGGAGTAGTACTTCCTGATAGCTTAGAAAACATTACAGCTAACATTCAAGCTTTTATAACGGATGTTTTCGGCTGGTATTATTTAATTCTAGTATCCATACTTACGCTTGTCTGTCTCTATTTAATGTTAAGTCCGTTAGGAAGGTTAAAACTTGGTAAGCCAGACGATAAACCTGAATTTTCAAGAGTTACATGGATTGCGATGCTATTTAGTGCTGGTATGGGGATTGGACTAGTTTTCTGGGGATCCGCAGAACCGATTAGTCATTATGCGTTAAGTTCTCCAACGGCACAAGAAGGAACAGATCAAGGTATTTTAGATGCGATGCGCTACACTTATTTCCACTGGGGAATTCACGCTTGGGCCATATATGGAATTGTAGCACTCGTTCTAGCGTATTTTAATTTTAGGCATGGGGAACGTGGATTAATTAGTGCAACATTGAAGCCGATTTTAGGTGATAAAGTAAATGGAGTCACTGGGAAATCAATTGATGTTTTGGCCGTACTTGCTACTGTATTTGGAGTCGCAACTACTTTAGGGTTTGGTGCGGTTCAAATTAATGGAGGATTGTCCTACCTTTTCGGAATCCCAGTTTCCATTGGAACTCAGTTTATCATCATCGCCATCGTAACTGTATTATTTATGCTTTCTGCCTATACAGGCTTGAAGAAAGGAATAAAAATACTTAGTAATGCGAATATGGGATTAGCTGGAGTTTTATTTTTAATTATGTTTCTAGTAGGGCCAACCCTTTTCATTCTTAACTTGTTCACACACTCCATCGGTACATATGTTCAAAATTTAGTGTCCATGAGCTTTCGAATAGCACCATTAAATGAGGATATCCGTGGATGGATTAATAGCTGGACTATTTTCTATTGGGCATGGTGGATTGCATGGTCGCCGTTTGTCGGTATTTTTATTGCACGAGTTTCTAGAGGGCGTACGATTCGTGAATTTGTATTTGCTGTTTTATTTATTCCTTCCGTAGTTGGATTTCTTTGGTTTTCCACATTCGGGGGAACAGCAATCATGTTGGAGCATGAAGGAATCGCAAATATTTCTTCTCTTGCAACGGAAGAAGCATTATTTGGTGTTTTTTCTCAATTCCCTTTAGGTTTTGTTGCTTCGATTATCGCGATGATCCTCGTAGGTACATTTTTTATCACTTCTGCAGATTCAGGTACGTATGTATTAGGAATGATGACAACAAATGGTTCTCATTCACCTGGTAACAAAATCAAGTTAGTGTGGGGTATCATGCTTTCCACAATATCATTAGTGTTATTATACTCAGGTGGACTTCAAGCATTGCAAAACACGATGATCGTTGCTGCTCTCCCTTTCTCCATCATTATGGGGTTAATGACAGTAAGTTTAATAAAGGCGCTTTACAAAGAGGCACGTGAACTCGGAATCGGAAAAATAAAGCAGCCTAAAGTAAAATAAATGGAAAAAGAAGGTCAGCGTCTACGGGCACTGACCTCCTTTTCTTAATGACTCTTTGATGTATACTTCCGGATTGCTGGTAAAATTTCTGTACCGATGAGATCAAGATTTTTTTGTAATCGTTCGAACGGCACTCCACCAAAATCAATTTGTGCGATATATCGCTGGTGTCCATATACTTCATGTTGATAAAGAATTTTTTCAATAATTTGCTGCGGGCTACCGATATTCATCACATTTTGTGGGTCAATTCCCTGGGCATATGCCTCAGCTGGAAATCCGCGTCCGTTCGTACGCTTCATCCCTTCATTTATATGAGGATACGTATCTTTAATCGCTTGTTGAGATGTTTCCGCTGCATAGAAAAATCCAGCTGTTGCTACTGGCAGCTCTTCCGGATTATGTCCACCTTGTTTAGCAGCTTCTCGATAGGCATCGATGGAACGTTTAAAGCTCATTACATGGCCGCCTAAATGTGCTAAAAACATCGGCACCCCTGCATAACCAGCTTTAATCGCACTACCTGGTGAACCACCAACTGCACGCCAAATCGGCATCGAACCATTTACAGGTCGTGGAATAATTTTTGCATTTTTTAACGGCGCCCGGAATTCCCCATTCCAGTTTACCACTTCATTTTCATTAATCTGTCTTAATAGGTCAAACTTTTCTTCAAATAATTCCTCATACTGATTCACATCGTAACCTAACAGTTCAAAGAGTCCGATGCGTGAGGCACGCCCCGCAACGATTTCCGCTCGACCTTTTGAAATTAAATCAATCGTAGCAAAATCTTCATAAATACGTACAGGATCCGATGTACTAACTATCGTCGAAGAACTTGCAATTTTAATTTTACTCGTGCTTTGTGCAATTGCAGATAAAACAATCGTGTGTGCTTGCGTTGCAAAATACTCTTGATGACTTTCTCCTACGCTAAAAAAATCTAGCCCCGCCTCTTCCGCAAGCTTGGCATAGTTAATGATTTCTTGAATACGTTCCCCTGCGGAGATTCTCTCTCCTGTAATAGGATTTGGTAAATGGTCACCTAATGTATATATTCCAAACTCTAGTCCTTTGTTTTGGTTAATCCGATACTTTTCCATAAGCGCTACCCCTTTCTCATTCACGAATTTTTCCTACTTGAAGAATACAACAAAAGAGTCACCACTACTATAAATTAGTCTTCTGCAGTGCTTAACTTGGAATCCATATTTTCGTATAGTCGATTTGACCAAAGGAATGAGATTGCACATTTTCAATTGTTCGGTCTAAAAATCTCGTAACGATAGGATGATGTAAAAAGAAAAAGGCATATTCTTTTTGCAAGTATTTTTCTATTTCATCCATTAACTCTATCCTCTTTTCTTTCTCTTCTTCTAACTCGAATTGCCTTAATTTTTCTTCTACATACAGTTCTACCTCTTGATTAAACAACCGATTAAATAATAACACTTGATTTTTTAACGCATAGGAAAAAGCCAAATGCTTATCAAACGAAAGTGACAAGCCCATCATTAATAGGTCGATATTTTCTTCTATTCCTGCTTGCGAAAATTGTGTGTATGAAATAGTACATATTATTAACTGCACACCGTATTTTTCCGCTTCTTTTTTTAACCATGTTGCCTCTTTGACTGCGTGGTTATGACGGAAACAATATAAATTCAAACTCTCGCCTTGATAACCTGACTGCTCTAGTAGCGCAGGGATTTTGTTAGGAAACTTTTCTTGTCGCCTCGAACGTTCTATATCTATACTACTCGCTTCATGTATCTCAATTCCGAAGTCATCCGCCATCTTTTGTACATCAAACAGGTGAAAAATAGCTTCTCTAAAAGCGTGCTGCCTAATAATATTTTGTCGTTTTAAATTAAACGACAAAAGCTGAACACCGGCATTCGTTATCGTATGTTTAGCCGGTATAACGTTCGTAGGGTCTTCTTCACCTGAAAGGTAAATTGTTTTTGCTGCTTCTGATGAAACGCGGTAAAAATGAATTTCATCTATTAACGGACGTTCTTTGAAATAATAATCGTTCGCTTCTAATATTAGCTTATTTTCTGATCTCTCTTTCATTTTAAAAGGACCAGTCCCTATCCATACGTATTCATCAAACTCTACATTGGCTGGCAATATACAAAAATTAATCGCAGAAAGATAACGTAGGAAAAACGGATTCGGTTCATCTAAGTGGATTTCTATCTTTTGAGGATGTGGACAGGTTACCTTTACGATATTTCTAGCTAGCCATGAATATGATGGCGAACTGTTTTTCATTCGGTCAATAGTGTGAGCTACATCGCTACTTGTCACATAGTCTTGATTATGAAAGAAGACCCCTTTTCGTAAATAGAAAGTCCAAATTTTTTTGAATGAATCAACATGAAAATGATGCGCAATATGAGGAATGAAGCAATCTTTCTCTTTATCGTAACGAACTAGTGTATCCCCTAAATACTCAATTAAATGTGTTTCTAGCGATAAGGATATTTTCAATGGGTCCAGTGATTCAATATCTCTCGCCTTAAATGTATGTAGTATGTCTCTTGATTCACCGTAGTCGCGCCTCAATCCAAGTAATTCTCTAATATCTTTTGAATAAGAATCAACCCATGATTTCGGAATTGGAAGGCGGAGTATTTCGGCAATTTTATCGAGTGTCCCATTATTCACACAATCCTCGATATAAGTTTGTACTTCGTTTTGAAAGGAAGTGTAATAAACAATTTTCGAAACATTTCCTCTCCCCCTACCTGGATGATAGGCTATTAAATTAGCATTTTCTAGCCTGTGAAGAATTCGTTTCGTATTTTTACGAGAGCAGTACCAGATCCGATCTATGTCTTCTAGTTTAAGATCGTATTCCTTTTCTTTAAAAAAATGATTTAAGTGAGCCCGTAACGTAAAATAACGCTCTTTCATGCTAACTCCTCCTAAAAGGGGACATTTTTACTTTAATACTACCCTTTTTCCCTCTTTTTAGAAAGTTCATAATTAAATTAACAGATGGAAACAAATGAAAGGATGAGTACAAATGTTTAAACAATCAATTTGGCGAGAAAAGAATGCCTTACTTTATTTTTCTGGAACTATTCTATCTAAGTTAGGAGACAAATTTTATATTATTGCGATACCGTGGCTAATTTATGAATTAACGGAATCAGCGGCTAGTATGGGGATGATGTTCCTCTTTCAAACACTTCCCTTTATTTTCATCTCACCGATAGCGGGTGTACTTGCTGACCGATTGCCTCGAAGAACACTACTTTTTGTAAGCGCGCTTCTTCAAGGTACGTTAGTTGCGATTATTCCAACGTTGCATATGCTACAAGTGCTTCAAATATGGCATGTGTATATACTTGGCTTTTTTATCGCCTGTTTAGGTGCTGTATTTTCGGTTGTCAATTCAACGGTTGTTCCACAGCTATTTCGAAAAGAGAAATTAATAAAAGTAAATACAGCATTTCAATTCATCGATACTTCCTCTGTGCTTTTTGGTAGTATGCTAGCTGGTATACTTATTTCAAAAATAGGGGTTTACAACGTTCTTTTATTAGATGCTATTTCGTATATTCCAATTGCTATATCTATACTCTTTTTAACATTTTTAACGAAGGAATCGCCATCTATCATTAAATCTAACTCGTGGGACCAACTACGAGAAGGAGCTAACTTCTTATGGAAACATACGATACTAGGTCCGTTTACATTACTCGTATTAATAGTCAACATTGCGAACGGTGCGTTAATTAGTATGCTCGTCTACTTCTCACGTGAAAAGTTGTTGTTAACTTCAGAGGAAGTTGGCTGGGTGTATGCTGGGGCCGCTGTTACTCAAATTGTTGCGATTTTCTTAGTGAACTTTTTAGGTAATAAGACGAGTCACATCCGGTTAATGATTATCAACTTATTAATCAGTGCTGTTGGCATTATTACTGTCGCCTTCAGTTGGAGTTGGTACAGTTTATTAGTAGCAGTCGCAATTCAAAGCGCACCGGTTATTATGTTTAATGTTCTATTTAAAACGATGCGTCAACGACTTGTACCTTCTTATATATTTGGGAGAGTGAATGGGTTAATTATGATGCTAGGTCTAGGAACATTACCTTTAGCAGGTTTTTTAACGGGAATCATTGCAGAATGGATAGACATTCGTATTATTTTCTTTACGTTAGGGCTTCTTTCCCTTTTAGTAACTTTGAAATTTATTGGCCTTCGAAATCTTAAGGAAGTGGAAGAAGAGGAAAAAGTGACGGTTGTTTCTTAATATATTTAGGTCGAGGATCGTTTTCTTCGACCTATACTTTTTTTAGCAATGCGTTCGTATTTAATTATTAACTTTTTATTCCTCGCATTTTATCATAAAGGAATTGTCCAATATACAAAATAAATGCTTCCATAACAAACAAACTTAAAAATTGGAAACTGTTCATGTTCACTAAAGTCCAATATCGAATTTTTTTTAACCATTTCATTACCTTATAAACGATGAACAAATGAGTACTCAAGTTTAGAAAAGAAAAACGCAAAATGTTTCCATACCCTAATTTTAGCATCCATAAAGATCCAACGATATATGGACCGATAATTAGAGGAATTTCTCCCACTACTTTTTTGTGGGGGCGTTTATGTATTTTCCACCAGCAGTATTTATGAGCTAAAAGCGTTTCTCCAATTATTAAGATGCCCATAAAAAGGGACATTGGAAAAAAGCGTTTAAAACTTTGTTTTCCCATAAGAGGAACAGAAAACCAAGGAATAATAGCAACCCCAAGTAGAAGCATTCGTGTTTTCATCGCACCCACCTCCCTGTAAGTATTATTAACTTTCTCATATAAAAAAGAAGTTATACTTTCAAGGTAGCAGTGTGTAACCTTTTTATTTTTAGAAGTTTTCTACAGATTAGTTCTAACTACAACTGTCCATCGATACTTTTATAGAAAGAAAATAATTACTACATTTCTTAGAAAAAGGGTGAGTAATATGTACGTTGTTCATTATTTACAGGGTAGAGAAGTAATTTTAACTCAGTTACGTCAAACCGTTCCTTCCTTTGATGAAGGTCTAAAAATTAAAGGACGTAAAGGAAAGGTAACGAATGTTAATGTTGTTGATGACAAACATGTACATGTTCAAGTTGTGATGGATCCAATTATAAAAAATAAGGTAGCACTTGATAACTCAAAAAAGAAAAAAAGGTAGTTCTCATTAGTCTCGCAGTTCTATTACAACTGCGAGACGATAGTTTATTCCCTATACGATATCACTTCGCCTGTTATTGCATGAATACCGCTAATGGCCGTTTTGGTTTTCTTGTTACATGCCTCGTAAGTTAGGATATAATCTACATCCTTACTATCGTAATCGATAGTCCATGCTAAATTAACATCTAAATGACTTAGAAAAAGATTCTCCGCTTCCTCTTTTGATAAAACAGGTTCTAATGGCAGCTCACTTAGTTGTTCCACTTCCAAACTAGGCCCACTGTACTGATCAATCAACCCTGTTTGGCAATTTACGACTACCATTAACATTTCCAAATGCATTGGAATACCATTTTTATTTTTTATATGGAATATAAATGATTCATGTTTTCTTACCTCTTCGTCTTCTGATATGTCTGGAGCTAATAATAGTAAATGCTCTCTATAATTTGGTATCGTCTTTTGTATAAACTCAATAGCTTTTTGCAAGCATTGTTCTCTGTTAAGCGACAGGTTCCCGCTTCGTTCTTTAAACCATATAAAGCTATTAAGTTTACCACAATTCTTCGAAATAATTGCTTTTACAGTTCCTTCCGTTTGCCTTGAAATAAATCCTTCCACAGTCCTATCTCTATCTTTTTCCTCCCAATTCCGATCCTGCCACACTACACCTTTTTCTTCCCCCATATCTACTTCTCTAATTACTTCCATTTCATCTGTAATACCAATAAGCTCAACTATCGACCATTTTTTATTTTCATTCAAGTTAGCTTGTTGAGGTAAAGTAACATATTGTGGAGGAATTTCTTCCTCATGATTGATCGTTAAAGTTGGAGGGAAAACATCTGCTCGATAGTTTAAAACCGACGGATTCGGTTCATATATTAGTTGAAGTCCCTGTTCTTTTACGTTGTATGTATGAGCATAGATGGTACTTAACACTAAGTTAAAATCTAATGTTCGTTTTATTTCAGTAAGGACTTGCTCTTTAGAAATAATGTTGGTAGGAGTTGCAGGTTCCTTCTTTACACCGTAATAATGAAATTCTAATATGTCACCTGTCAAACTAACTTCTATAAAGCAGCCTGAGTTAGGTAGGGGTAGATTCATCACAAACTGTACATATTCAAACCGATATTTATTTTCTAATTTCTCGTTAACATTAAGGGTTAAAGCTCTTAACGCATCCGGATAATGAGATAATAAAAATTGCTCTGCTATAATTTTAATGTCTACATCACTTAGCGGTTTAGTATCTGTTTTTTCTTCTTTTCTCTCTTGTGATAATTTTGTTAAACGCCCTTTGGGGTCTAGTTGCATGGATATACCTTCGTTTTGTTCTTCATCGGCCCATGAAAGCAACGTATATCCAGCACTTTCATTAGGTTGACAATAATCTTCAATAATTAAGCTCCAATGGGATGGAATTTGAATAAGAGATTTTGCCCTCTTTAATATATCTTCACTCATTTGATTTTTCACACCGCCATTCTATCATTCTATTAATAATACGTATCCTAACTGAAAAAGGTTTCTGTTTATTTCGGAAGATAAATTTTTATTGCACATACGATGTAAAGGAGGTATGATATTACGATGTGATTTTATTTCTACTTGGTGAAATGGAGGTTGGTTTATGTCATCAGATCAACGTAAAAAAATTATCGTATTGATGATAAATATGTTTATTGCTATCGGTAGCTTCGGGATTATTATTCCAATATTACCTGCCTATTTACAATCTATCGGACAAGGCGGAACAGCTGCTGGTTTAATGATGGGAATTTTCGCAGCCTTCCAATTTATTTTCTCTCCTCTAGCAGGGAAATGGTCCGACATGTATGGTCGTAAAAAAATGATTACGTACGGTTTAATTGGGCTAACGATTGCTAGTTTTATATTTTACGTATCAGATTCAGTTCTTACTTTATATATATCACGCGCTGTAGGTGGAATCGGTGCAGCGTTGCTCGTACCTGCGATTTTCGCTTATGTTGCTGACATCACCACATTTGAACAACGTGCGAAAGGAAACAGTTACGTTTCAGCGGCGATGTCACTTGGGATTGTCGTAGGACCTGGAATCGGGGGATTTTTAGCAGAATTCGGTATTAAGTTCCCACTCCTTGTTTCTGCATTAGTATCGTTAGTTGCTGTTATTTTCTCGATTACGATTTTAAAAGAAAGTAAAGTTGTTACAGAAAATAGCGGTCCAATGGTAAACGATAATGAGTCGATGATGAAAAAAATAGCTCGAACATCTAAAATGCCATATTTTATTCCTTTAATTATTACGTTTGTGATGAGTTTCGGCTTAATTGCATTCGAATCAGTTATTGGTCTTTATTTAGATCATGAGTTCCAATCGACAGCTAAAGATATTGCCGTAATGGTAACAGCTACCGGTATTGTTAGTGTTATTGCGCAACTTTTCCTAGTAGAACGAATTGTAAACCGTTTTGGAGAAGCGTCTGTTTTAGTTACATTCGTTGGCGTTTGTGCTACCGGTTTCTTGCTTTCGTTATTCGCAAGCAGCTATTCCTTTTTCTTTATCGTTTCTCTCGTTATATTCTTGTCCACTTCGATTTTAAGGCCTGTATTAAATACGTTAATATCGAAGCTTGCTGGGAATGAACAAGGATTTGCAATGGGAATGAACAATGCTTACATGAGTATCGGAAATATTATGGGGCCAACTCTAGCTGGAGTACTTTATGATGTAAATATAATGTACCCATTTATTTTAGGACTAATTTTCTTAATTATTACGTTAGCCATTACTGTTCAATGGCGAAAAAAATCAGCTGTGAAGGTAACAGCTGCATAAACTAGGAAAGGATAGGCTTTGGGTGCCTATCCTTTTTATTATTATAATAACTAAATACCCATTAATTATCATCCCGCAAGTAGTATGTTTATAAAAAACGATAATAGGATACTAATTAGGAACGAAACGATCCAGTCTTTCTTTCTTCATTTTAAACAAAACATTTAATGTTGCACTAATATTCATGCAAACGAAAAATACAAATAAAAAGTTAACTAGACTCCCCACGCTACTCCCCTTTATAAAACAATAACTCATCTAACCACATTATGGTAATTTTAACATAAACAGACCACTAGATGTTGTTTAGCATTACTTTTTGTTCATAAGGATAAAATTAAGGCAAGACCTTAGAAAATTAAGGTCTTGCCTCGTGTTATCTGTATTTTAGGTTCCTGCTCATGCCACTTTTTTACAAACAATAACTTCCCGACGAAACGTTCCTTTTCTTACATCCCCACGATCGACAATGGTAAATCCAGCTTCAGCTAAAATAGGGTCGATTGGTTCTACTGTTAGGATAACGAGCTTGTCTGCAAAGTTGTAAGTGCTTTGCAGCATTTCTAACTGTTCCTGTGGTGTAATGACTGAGCATAGATTATATGGTAAGTCGATTATCGCTACATCATATTTTTCATTCACATCACGGATGTCACGGTGACTAACCTCTCCTTCATATCCAAAGTGGGATAAGTTTTCTCGTACCCCTGGTAAAATAAGATAGTTTATATCACTTCCAACAATGTCGATGTTCATCGATAATGCTTCGACTAGTACTGTACCAATTCCACAGCACGGATCGATTACTTTTATTCCATTAGTATCAGCCATAGGAACGGCAATATTTACGACTGAACGTGCTACACGAGTATTAAGAGCAACCGAGTAGCTATTTGGTTTTCTTTGATGCTGTAGCCAAACTGCTTCGCTTTTTGAATATAGTCCAAATATCCACTCTTCTTTCAGTTTTATTAAACCATACAATAGATCTGGGTCTACTAATTCCGGTTCACCAGGAATTTGCACTCCTACTTCCCGCTCTATTTGACGACGTTTGTTAAAACCAAATTTTTCAGCTTCTATTTGATCAACATTATGCACATACACTAGTTTAAATGAAGCTTTCGCTTCAGGAAGTTTTTTTATTTTCTCGATTAAATCGTCAATTGTTTTCCCTCGTAAAATCACGCCAATTTTATCTCTAATAAAAGGGCTTCTACTCGGTTCAAAATCTATGAAACTTTCAAAACATCTTTCTTCTGAATGAATATGAAAGATGGAGCGTTTCTCTAAATCACATAACGCAGCTTCATCTGGTTCGCACGTATAGTTGTAAATGAAGCTTTTCGGAATCATGATAGTAGTTGTTTTCACTTTAGTACCTTCTTTCAATAGAAAAACTTAGTACTTGTCATGTTGTAAAGACAAATGCCTAAGTTTTATAGGAAACTTATATATTTCGTTTTCCTTTTCTATTCATACTACCATAAAAAACTCAATTCCAATAATTTATTAAATGGAAATTGCACGGGCCTTTCTAATCACTATAAATAAGATGCTCTTCTTAACGAACATTGACTTGCCTCTTGTTGAAGTTCAGGGGCATAATAACTTAATTTCTTTATAAAATAACATGTTTCAGGAAAATGGTGTTCTAAAAAACGTAAAGTAGTTTTATTTAAAAGCTTGTTCTCCCTATATTTATGAACCATCGTAAAAACAAACTGACTCATTTCAAGAGTTACTCTTCCGACTGTTGAAGCAAACTCTTTCTGTCTTGCAAAGCCAGGTTGTTTAAATTTTAAATAACCTTTTATGTGGTGATTTTGGACAATAAACGCTTGATAATTACTTATATAAACATCTGCTTGCCTTGATGCACCAATCTCAATTGGGTCGAGCATATTTTGGAATAGTACGGCATGACCTAATTGATCCTCCAGCCATAGATCCATTAAATCTACTAGAGGAAGAGGTGAAGGTACCTTTCCTTTCACGAGGTAAGAGAGTATTCTCAAATATTCCCGGTTTTCAGCTAGTGTACCGTTCAAATAAGTTGGAGATAGGTTTAAGTTTACTTTATTATCAATTCGTAATGATTGCAGTGCTCCTTCGAACTCATAATAACCTTGTGCAACCGTCAACGCACTCTTCGAAAACTCCACTTGAGCTGCATCTTGTGACTGGATTGTTGGACGTAGGCGATTCAATTGATTTAACAAATCTTGAAAAAGCTGGATGTAACGATGCGCTGTTTCTATATATTCCTTTTCCGTCACCGCTAAATGATCTCTTACAAAGTATGCATGATCTTGTAAAACTTCTAGCCAAAACAAGTGCTCTTCCCATATTGAAATCATTATTATTCCCCCTTTTTAGCTCCTACTCTTATGTTTATTGCAGTAGGTAATAGTAATGAACTATTACTGCTTAAAAAGGGAAAATATCGACCTTTTTTTAAAACAAGACTAACATCTAAACTCCATTCATAGGTAGTTACATAAATTTTCAATAATAAGGGAAATTATGCTTATACGAACTTTTAGAGGGTGAATGGTAATGTATCGTTATAATAAAGTCATCATCATTTTAATGACTCTTTTACCGTGGTTAAGCATACCACTTTTAGGCATGAAAACTTTCAAACGATTTCTTCCAGGAACGATATTTATGAGCCTTTATTTAATTACAGAAGGAAGACTCGCAGAGAAAAGAAGATGGTGGTGGTTCCATTACAACGTAAAGCCTAATCAATTAGCGGAATGGCCATTAATTTTTGGACCTTTCTTCGTCGGTGCTATATGGATTTTAAAATACACGTATGGAAAATTTAATACATATTTAATCGTCAATTTAATTATCGATTCCGTTTTTACGTTTTTCATGTTGGACTGGTTTAAAAAAATCGGATATGTTTCGCTAGTAAGATTAAACAAATTTCAATTATCAATAGTATTCATGATTAAAATGTTCGTATTGTATGGGTTTCAAATGGTTTATGAAAGACTATTTAAAAGGGCTTCACTTAATGGAGGTCAAGTTAATGGGAGTCAGAGCTAGCTCTGACCCCCTTTCTTTGTTACTTAAGTGCCTTGCTAACTTTCAGCTTTTTGCCTTTCACTTTTAAATCCTGCATCGCTTGCATAACGAGGGAGCCTTTACCGTTTAAAATGTCTACATAGGTTAAATTGTCTTGAATCGTAATGATGCCTATGTCTTCAGCTGTGACTCCTGGAATTTTTGCAATCGTACCAACAAAATCGACCGCTCGTAGCTTTTTCTTTTTTCCACCAGAAAAATGTAGCTTCGTTATATCTTTATTAATACGGGCCGTTTTATTGTTTTTTACTACCCGGCGACCACTTTTCTTTTCTTCAAAAGCAGCTTGTCCTTGTTGAACGTGCCTTGTATCTGGTGCATCTATCGTTTCTATTTCAAAACCGATATACTTTTCAATTGCTTTTACGTATTTTTCTTCATAAGGTAAAAATAACGTAATCGCTTTTCCTTTATTTCCTGCGCGACCCGTCCGCCCAGTGCGATGAACATAGCTTTCTTTTTCCATTGGGACGTCAAAGTTAATGACAAGAGTGACATTATCAATATCAATTCCACGAGCTGCTACATCGGTTGCTACTAAGTATCGAAACTCTCCTGTTTTAAATCCATTCATAACGGCGAAGCGATCTTCTTGTTCTAGTCCACCATGAAGCTTTTCACATGGATAATTATTTTTTTGAAGCTCCGTAAAAACAGTATCTACTGCTTCCTTCGTATTACAAAAAATGATACAGCTATCTGGGTTCTCTACAACCGTTACATCCATTAAAAGGGCTAGCTTGTTTGCTTCTTTTACATTGATTAGCTTGTGCTCAATAGTAGTAGTAGTCACTTCACTAGAAGCAATTTCTATGTTTATCGGATTGTTCATATATTGGTGGCAAAGAGTTTCCACACTTTTTGGTAACGTTGCCGAAAATACCATTGTAATTCTAGTAGTTGGAATCTTTTCAATAATTGCTTCTACTTCTTCAATAAACCCCATATTTAACATTTCATCCGCTTCATCGATAACGAGGTACTTTATTTCGTCTAACTGCAGCGTTCCTCTTTCGATATGATCCATTACACGTCCAGGCGTTCCGACTACAACGTGTGTTTTTTGTTTAAGCTCTTCTTTCTGTTTCGCAAACGGTTCTTTTCCGTATACAGCCAGCGCTTTTATTCGTTTAAATCTACCGATATTCGTTACATCTTCCCGAACTTGAACAGCTAATTCACGTGTTGGTGTTAATATTAATGCTTGTGGCTTTTTTTCTTCCCAGGCAATTTGGTCGCAAATCGGAATCGCAAAAGCAGCTGTCTTACCACTACCTGTTTGTGACTTCACGACAAGGTCATTACCTTCTAATACGCTAGGAATTACCTTCGTCTGAACTTCTGTTGGTGTCTCATACTTTAACACCGTTAGTGCTCTATTAATTTCTTCACTTAAACCGAACGGGACAAAGCCTCTATCTTTCATTTACTAACCTCATTTATGTGTATTTATCTGACTTCTATTTATAAATTTTTCATTACAGAAAAATCGCACTCAAAATCTGACTATACCTATTATAACCGAAAAAATGAACAGATAGGAGTTTACGGAATAGTGAATACTGGAAGTTATCGTTTTATAAAACAATAGGCACCTCTTCTTCTGAAATCTGAACCTTACCTGTTGTATCCTTGGGCCAAAGCAAGCTCTGACCCAAGTTTAATTATTTCCATTTCCGCCTTTTTTCCATAAGTGACTGAAATTGTTTTTCTAGTTCCTCATTTGGCTCCATACTTAACTTGCTCAACACTTCAGATATTTTCATTTCTAGTATTAACCGATCTTCTTCATTTCTACTAACACTTTCGTTGTTCGTATACCTTCTCTTGATATATTGTTGATACGTTCCATCAAATACTTCTAGTTCTTTGTTTTGAATGGAAACTATACGTGTAGCAATGTTTTCAATAAATCGACGATCATGAGAAACAAAAATGACGGTACCTTCATATTCGTTTAACAAAGATTCCAGTGCGCTTGTGGCCTCTATATCAAGGAAATTGGTTGGTTCGTCTAATAGTAACGTATTAATATCACTTACAAATAATTTTGCAAGCGCCACTTTTACTCGTTCCCCACCACTTAACACATCAACTTTTTTATATACGTCATCTCGATAAAAGTGCAGTCTTGCCAGTACGGTACGTATAAATGTTTCGTCCTGTTTCGAAGTAGATAGGACATTTTGTAATATCGTCTTTTCGGTATCGACGATATTTAAGTTTTGACTAAAATACCCTATTTTCATTGCCGGAGATTTCGTAATTCCTTCTTCTTCAACCAATATTTTTTTCACAAGTGTCGTTTTCCCGCTTCCATTTGGGCCAATAATTGCAAGCTTTTCCCCACCACGAATGTGGAAGCTAGTTTTATGCCAGAGAAGGCGATTACCAATCCTACCTTCTACCTCTTCGAGCCGTAATATAATGCGACCTTTCATTGTATCCTCGTTTGGTATATTCATTTTCAACGGTGGCAATTCTTTTACCTTTTCCACTTTTTCTAATTTTTCTAATCTCGTTTCCAATGCTTTTGCTGTTTTTTGTAACTTCTTTTGCTTTTTGGCAAAGTACGGCTTTGCACCAGTAATACTTGCTTCTGATTTACTTACTTTCTTCGGAGTTTTTGTAGCTTTCTCCGCCTTTTTCTCTTTTAATTTCAACGCATCTTCTAACTGCTTTTTCTTTGACTCATATTGCTCGAACGCTTGTATTCTTTGACGCTTTTCTAATTCTTTCTGTTGCTCATAATCGCTGTAGTTACCCTTATATACTTTTACACTTCCTGCTTCGATTTCCCAAATTGTCGTACATAGCGCATCTAGAAAAGCACGGTCATGAGATACGGTAATGAAAGCACCCTTCCATTGCATTAATTTCTTTTCTAACCATTCTATATGTTCCGTATCCAAATTAGTTGTCGGTTCGTCCGCAAATAATAGTTCTGGTGATTTAATTAGTGCTTGATTAATATATTCTTGCGTAACTTCACCACCGCTCTTTGTCGTGTCCGCTCTTTTCAGCTGTGGCAACAACTCAACGGAAGTGTGTGGAATAATGTACCCATCATCAGGTTTAGTCGCTCCAGCTAGTATGTCTAACAATGTTGTTTTTCCACAACCGTTACGACCAACTAAACCAATTCGATCATTTTTATAAATTTGCAAATGCTCAATATCTAATAACAATCGATTTTTTACATAGTGTTTAATGTTTAATGCTTCCAATAAAAACATACAATCATCCCCATTTTCCATTCGAATTGTGGGGACAAAAAATGCCCCCTATTCATATTCAGAATAGGAGGCATACGTATAGATGGGTAGCATAAAGAGACTACTCCCCTTACACTCGTCAACTATCGAAATCCTATCCTATCCTGAAAATCCCGTTTGAAGGCATGACAAAGAAAACAAAATGTTCCTTTGCAATTAATTCCTTCAATTGGTTACTTTCATAAAATAGGATTAGAACTTCATTTAGTTGGGTCACCCTTTCGTTCATTTCGTTACTACCAATTTATAGTATATAAATAAAATTGTCAAAGTAATTTTTCTCATACAGATTTCTCTTTATTCAACTTTCACTTTAATACGGTCAATCCCATTATATCCATATCCTTTTCTATTCCAGTATGGTTCTTTTCGTTGAACTCTACCGTGCGAGTCAGTTGCTTTTGACAATATCGTGTATTCTCCTTTTTCAGCTACTTCCCAGTCGTACGACCAGTCTATCCAGCTATATTGATCTTTATTCCTCAGCTTTACCTCCGTCCACGTTTGCCCACTATCCGTACTAATTTCCACCTTCACAATTAGCCCTTTTCCCGTCCATGCTATTCCATTTATTTCATGTACACCGGTCGTAAGTATCTCTCTATCTAACGGCTTTTTGATGCTAGAGTTCACCCTCATCGTTGTGACCGGTGTTGCCCCTTCATCACTATCTTTTTTCGGATAGTAAACATAGTCGACCGTTTGAAAAGGGCCGGAAAATGCTCGATTTACGATCGTTATTTGTTTTACCCATTTTACTGATGCCATCCCATACCATTGTGGCACTATTAATCGTAACGGAAATCCGTGCTTAAATGGTATTGGCCCACCATTATATTCATACGCAACAAGTGTGTCTTCATGAAGGGCTTTCTCTATAGGTAAGCTTCTAGCATAACTGTACACTTTATCCGTGTCTGTTCTTTTTCCAACATCATATCCTTCTACGACTACTTCTAACGCTCCTTCTTTTATATGAGCTAACTGTAGAAGCGTTTTTAGAGGTACTCCTTTCCATACCCCTTGACTAATCGCTCCCTTTTCCCATTGTTCTCCAAACACTTTTGGTTCAAAGAAACTTCGCTTATTACCAGCACATTCGAGTACTACCGTTAACGCTTTTGATGGTAAGCTCATAATGTTTTGTAATGAAAACAATTGGGGGTTTCTTACGTGCCCATTGACAGGTAACCAGTAGCTTGAGTACGTTAAGTTTGGGTACGAAAAATGATTTCTTCTAAAGAAAAGTCGTTCACTTATGATATTGTTTTTTATGAATTGAATAGGTGTTTCTTGATTTTCAGGTTGTAAACTTCGAGTTGTTAAATACGGTTTTGATAAATTCAAAAGTACTCCTCCCCGAAAAAGGTATGAGGAGAATATTCTGGTCTTTCACCTCGTACCACCTACTAATATCTTCATATCATCTAATATTTCCTCAGTATCTACTGAATTTTTCACACTTGCCATATCATAAAGTGCACGGACGTTGTTGTTTTTATCTAATAAATACATCGTAATAGAATGCAAAAAAAAGTCATTTTCCAACTTTGCATACTGCATATTGAAATCCTTCGCAATTGCTGATGTTTCCTCTGATGTTCCTCTCAGCCATTTCCAACCAATTGAATCTGCTTCAAATGCACTTGCATAATGTTGTAGCACTTCTGCTGTATCGTATTCAGGATCTAATGTGATAGCTACTAAATGTACTTTTTCTCCAAATAACCCTGATTCTTTTAATCTTTCCTGCAGTACTTTAAAGTCAACCATCGTTAAAGGACATACATCTGGACAGTTCGTATAAAAGAATGCTACTAATTTCACTTTATTATTATTAATATCATAGATTTCACTATGAACATCTTCTAATTGGAAGTTTTTCACTTTATCTAATACCGGCAAATCTTCCCCTTTTGGCCAAATAAAATAAATAGTCAAAAACCCTGCAAAGCTTACTAATAGGAAAACTCCCCAAAATGCCTTTTTCAAGATTTTTCACACCTTTTAACAATTTAAAAGACATTTACTTCTTTTTTATCTTTTTTAATTCTGCTAAATGCTTTTGTTTTTCACTATGAACTCGTAATATCCCCCACATTCCTTGTTCAAGATCCCACCGAATATTACCTGACCGGTACATGTAATCACCAGGTAGGTTATAAAAGCCGCCAGCCCCATAATGTACTCCTAAATCTCTTGCATATCCTAGGACAATATGATCTTCAATTGATTTTATTTGAGCAAATATATCTTTATCATCTGTATTCCAATAATGCCCATGTAGGTGAAAAGTATGAGCTCGCCTTCTTTCTGAAGGGTTTACCAATCTTATTGTTATAGGATCACCAACATACGCCTCTAATAATGGCGTTGATGGGTCACCATGTACAAGAGAGCTAAATAAATGTTTGAACACTTGGTTTCGTTTATAACGATTTATTAATCGCTCCGTTCTATAGTTAAAGCCTCTTGATCCGTTGTCATACGTATCAACGATGTCACCTAGATCATCTGGATCAACCCCAGTTAAAATACCATCAATAGGATCGATGATTACTTTTCCTCGCTTATCTTCAAGTCTAGCTCCATCATACATAATGAGGGTATATTCACGTATTTCTGGTAAAAATGGATGCTGCAGTATAATATTTTCGTTTGTTATAACAGCAGGCTTTCGAGTACTTGCGTTTAATAATTTCGTTCCTCTCGGTTCAGCGATAAACGTCCCAAATGTACCTAAAGAACGATGGTTTCTAATGTCTGCCATATCCCACATACCACAAGCACCAACAGGTAAATCAACATACCATTTATAGGTTACTGTTTCACCTGGACCAGCTGTTTGGTCTGGATTAAAGCCCACCGTTTCACCAGCTGAAGTTTTGACGTCATACTGGATGAGCTGTGGATGCAAAGAAATTCTTAATGACGGCGGATAAAACGCTTGTTCTTTTACAGGTGGATATGGCCATATTCCATCAGGAAACGGAAAGTTACCACGCTCTAAATAACTTGTTAAATTAACTTCTACTACGTCACCTTGATTTGCCCGTAAAATTAAAGGTTTTGGCTTTTTTTTGCCCGCTAGAATATCTTGCATATCTTCCTTCAAGGCAAATATAATACCAAAAGGGTCGTTTTCTCCCCACTTGCTATATTGTATAGGTGTGTGAAATGCGACAATGTCAAAAACTTTTACTGGTGCATTTTCAGGTGCAAAAACCTCTATTTTCTCTGCACGTTTAGGTGGTTTTCCTGTAAAAGTAGGCAACGGCTTCGTTCGTTCCGGTGGACTCGGGCGATCTTCTAACGGTATTAAAAAATCCACCTCTTCATCATAAGCTCTAATTAACCCCCAGCAACCGTTCCAAAGATCCTCTTCTGTTTCAAATGTCCATAAATAGTCTCCAGAGTTTGGAACTTCCATTTCAAAAGTAAAAGATTCTGAAATACCTATATGCTCTTGTGCCTGGAATTCCGTCTCAACATCAGGCCGTTCCTTTTTCCACCTTAAACCGTGAACATTAAAGCTATGTGATTCTTCCTGTGCACCTTGAAGAATACGTATTCTAATAGGGTCTCCTTCGTAACAGTGCAATATCGGTGTAATTGGATCATCTTTTACGTAGGAACTAAAGGAATACGCAGGGTCACAATCCTCTCCTAAACGGAACTGTAATGGTTCATTTCTGTAGTTAACCCCAAACACACCTGGATCATCTTGAGAGCCGGGAAATTCTGGTGGATTTAATGGAAGACCTTTTTCGTCGAATAAAAGCGCAAAATCTTGCACCATTAATACAAAATCTCTATAATCAGGAATTAAAGGATGAGTGACTGTAACTTGGGCACCTACTTCTACCTCATCCCCACTCTTAGAATCAAGAACTTTTGAAAATCTTCCATGAACAACGGTTGAGCCAAAGACTCCATGTTGTTGATGATAGCTTGCATATAGATGGTCATGAAAAAACCATGCCTTTAGTTCAACATCTGCAAAGTATTCGTAAGTAATCGTTTCACCTGGAAGAACACTAGAGTCATAGTTCCAACCTACGTTAGAGCCGTCACTAACTAACACGTCAAATTTTACAAAATGAACGTGAAAAGAAGATTCATATGTTCTAGTCACTAACTGGAATGCATCTCCCCCGGCTATTTCAGGTAGACGATTAGTAAAATTCACTGATAAACATGTACCAGCGTTCATATGAATAACTAGAGGTTCCGGTTGTTTTTTCCCTGATAATACATCTTCTAAATCCTCATCACGTACATAAATCCTACCTTTTGGATCGTTCCATCCTTGCCGATTATAAACGATAGGGAGCTCAATAAGTGAAACATTCATTTCTTGAACTGCAGGATTTTCTTCAATAATACATGGATCCGTAAATACAGCACCTGGCCTTGCATTTGGTACAGCTGCATTTCTCTCCAGCTCTGTTAGCCCTCTTCCACCTACTATACTTAACGGTGGACGTGGAGCTTTACAACCAACTTTACCAGGAATAAAGTTAGGAAAACCTGGCTTTTCTTTCGTTGGTTTCGGTGGACAAGGTCGGTCAGGTAGTGGTTGCAATGGTTTGATCGGAACCCCATTTGGGTAACATTGGCTGCCATCTTGAAGTGTATCAAATACTCTATTTATAGCCCACATCCCCACTCCGAAATGAGGATACAAGTGGCAATGTAGAATAAAGTCTCCGAAAGCCCCTACTAAGGACCCTAATCCATATAGTGTGTCAATCGTATACCATGATTGGGGACTTACAGATATCGCATCAAACACGTCAGAATCTGTATTCAAAGGGTCTCTAAAAAAACTATGACTATGGTAATGAAATACGTGTGTTTCTTTTACACCAGCATGGACGAGTCTAAACTTTACTGGGTCCCCACGATAACCACGGAAGATTGGTGTTGCCGGGTCTCCAAAAACCCAAGAGTCATGATGCACTTCTTCCCCTTCACATTCTGGACAAACGACTCCCTCTTCAATTAATTTTTGTCTATTTTGCATCGGTTCATAACGGTAGTTGATAGCATGGGTGGATTCTCTTTCTTGATTTGTAACCGGGTCTAACGGTCGATTACCAGTCATATCTTTTGTGGACATTTCATCATGAAAAATAAAACCATATTCACGAAATGATGGAGCAAACGGATGATGAATATCAGCATTCATCCCACTTTTAATAGGTCCTCCGGTTTCTGGATCTGTCCACCAAGACCCTCTTTTCTGAATAAACAAACAACCGAATAAGCCATTAATACTAGTTCCCTCATCACTACTATCAGGGTTTCCTAAGTCTGAAAATAGTGCCACACCTTCATGATTAAACTTCAAGCGATACAGAATCTTTTCACCTGGTTCTGCTAATGTACTAGGATTATAGCCTACATTCGCTCCATCTGAATCTAAAACATTATAGTCCGCCTCATGAAAATGCATACCAGTTGCATATTTGATTTTGTTTTCAAATAGTATATCAACCGTATCTCCTTGATTTGCTCGTATTACGAGAGGTTGCACTAAATCAACAGGTGTAAATGGATTTTTTTCTACTAATTTTTTTACTTTTTCTTCATTTTCTTTTAAAACGTACATCATACCAGTTTCATTATAATCACCAAAATTATTTAGGACGATACGAATTGGGATTGCCACAACATGGAATTCTCGTTTCATAAGTCCTCCCTCTTCCTATAGATCATCTTTCAATTCTGGTATTCTAGGCATTCCTTTTTGCTCAATATAAAACACTTCAATTTGGTGAATATGGACAAACCACTTTCGATTTTCAAGTTCTCCTATCGTCGTTACTTCTGTATTTACGACTACACTATCGGCAACAACATCTTCTATTTTTCCGATAAATACAAACGGAAAAGAAGGAGTTAAAATGAATACTTTTTTACCTATCCCATTTGTAAATTCATTTATTAATGCTTCGTCATGTACATCGTTTATTGATGGCAGTGTAATTTCCGTAAATGAAGGTTGTTCTTTCACTTTTCATTGCCCCCTTTTATAAAAAATCAGGAATGTTATGTTAACGGAATTCGTTGATTACAATCAAAATTTGGAGTAAAGTGAGCTATCTTTTCTAGTGGGATATTTAATGGTGTGGGAAACTGAAAAAATGGTGCGTTAATCATTTTTATATTGACTGGAAATAACGTTACATCTCCTTGAGATACATTCATAATGGTGCCACAAAAGACAGGACGGAATGTTTGCCCAAATAAGTTAAGTTGATCGGATGAGGTTACTATTAAAATACTTTCTCCTAATAAGTTTTGCAGCGTTTCGACTAATGGATCATTTATATTTTCAATATTTACCGTTATTTCGTTTTTAAAGTGCACATCCTTATCTTTTTTTCTCTCTTCCTTCTTATTTTCTTTCTTTTTTTGAGACACTCGGTCATCACCCTTTCGTTAACTTTTTTTCATAATTGTCTGTATAGTTACGTTAATTAATGAAAGTAATCGAATTGTTTCAATAAACTTCACTTCTTTTAAATGGATATGAACGCTCTCTCCAAAAAATGTAATTAATATTTTCCCTTCTTGGCTATTCACGATTTTACCTACCTTTTTTGTCTGATCTCGGAGGTAAACTGTAACCCACGTATCTTTCCAAGATTGCAAATTTGTTTGTAACGTTTCTTCGAAAAACAATTGTTTTAACGTATCACGCTTTGATATCGTTTCACCAAAATGATAAAGTAATTTTTTTCTTAAATTATTATCAAATAAATAATGCTGATGTGTATTGGAGTAATTCGGAATGCCAAATGGAATATTGGCCGATTCAATAGTATCGTAACCGATCCATATTCTATCTTTTAAATTAGTGAGCATGACAAAATCACGTCCTACTGCACTGACTTTTCCTTCTTTATAAATTGGTTCTTCATCACTGTTAATAAATATTTCTACTTGCTGATTTCTTTTTGATTTAAAAAACTTACGTAATTTTAGTAACCTCCCTCTACCTGCGTTTTGATTTGAAAGATGGAAGATGTTAGCTCGATCAATATATTCCATCATTAATCGCAGTTCTTCCGTTGTATTAGGTGAGGTGGGTGAAGTTAACCCATCTCCATTTTTCATATAGAAATTATTTACCGTGTCGTTTTTTTTCTCTTCTGACTCTATTCGGTTCCACAGTTTAGTTTGATACTCATTTAAAAGCAGCCTTTTTTTAGATTGCTGTACCTTTTCATATTCTGTCATCCATAGTCCTCCTTATGGACGGATAATGTTATACTTTTAAAGAAAAATAAACTAAAGACATTGTAATACAAGTTAAGAGAGTGCCAAAAACACCGAAAATTAACATATTTTCTTCTACCGTATTAAGGTAAGAAACTGGTAAACTACAAATAGTAGGATCCTTCACGACAGCACCGAGCATATTACCCATTAAACTACCTACAATTCCGTTTAATACTCCTGCCAAGATCGATTGGAATGTCACAAGTGCACCGAAAAAGGCCCCTACAATGACACAACATATTACAGTTAAGAAAGTAGCGATTTGTACTTCCATCGTAAATTGTACTAACATAGAAATAATTAAGCTTATTACACCACTACAAGTCATTGCGATGATCATCCCGTAACGCTCACTAAACAATCTCCTTTTCCTAAAGAGTATTCGATACGTAATTAATGCCACCAAACAGTTTAAAAAGATGAAAAACCATATCCAATACATACAGGACACATCCTTTTTAAGCTACGTCCTCTTTGCAGAGATAATAAGTAATATAAGGGTAAATAAAAAAACACCTTCTAAAAATAATAGAAACGGCAAACTCCCCTTTGCAGCTGCCCCTATCATAGGTGCCATTATCCCGGTCATCACCCCATTACCGTAGCCTACTAGCAACGTTTGGTAGTCGAATAATGCACCGAAAATTGCGCCTACAAACATACTCATTAGAGTAGTTATGATTGTTACAGTGACAAACTTTAATGGAAATTGGTAAATTAATATTACTCCTGTAATAATTCCTATTAATCCCCCTGAAACACTCGATATACTCATTCCCAATTGAAACCCAATTAACTTACGAATCTTGAAAATATAAATATATATTAATGAAAGAATTAACACATTTCCTAATAACAAATAGCCAAGCAATTGTGTCCCCATTTTGTTCACCTCTTCATAGTCATCATTCAACTCTATGATGGAAATGCTTGCCATTATTCACTATTAGGTTTAATACAAATTTATAAAATCGTCTGTTTTGCAAATGCCCATACGAAAAACCATTCGTTTCCATATAATAGGTATATATCTATAGAGGGGGGTGAAACCAATCAAACAGATTAATTCTGTTAAGCATCTTAACAGTGATAACTCGTTTAAATGTCTAAAATGCGATTCGTTATTTACTGAACATTACTATTGCTCGAACTGCAAATGTCCAGAAAGAATTATTCAGCCTATGATTCCTTCTCCAACTTCATCTTTTTCTTCGGAAGAGCTAGCTGAATTAACCGAATGTATCGAAAGAGCAAATGAGCTTTTATTATCATTAGCGTCTGATAGAGGTTCCGAAAACCTACGGTCGATTCAAGAAGAATTTAAAAAACTTAGTAATAGTTACGTGTTAGTAAAACTCAAGTGTAAAGAAAACTGTATTGAACCTATCCAAGGTAAAATGATAGATGCAGGCTTAGATTTCATTATTTTAGAAACAGAAGTAAAAAACGTTGTTTTCATTCCGTTTCAACGAATACTACTTGTAAAACATATAGATACAGAAATAACCTCTCGCCAATTAAGTAACGAGTTAATTAATATTGATTCACGTTTAAGATATTCTCTCATGCTCCACTTTGGAGAAGTAGTATCTAAAAGTCCGTTTTTATTGAATTTGTTTTTCGGATTGAAGCTCTACCAATTGATTGAAAGCTATATCGGCTGTTTTGTATACGTGAGGGCAGAAAATATTGAAAAAGAACAAGAAGGAAAACTATATAAGGTAAATCCTCATAGAATTGAATTAGATATTAGTGAAAAAGTTGTTGACGTTGATTTTGATGAGCTATGCTATTTGGAGATCGAAAGAGAGAAACTTGGTAAAGACAATTTACAATACTACGATTCTCTTAAACGAAACAAATAAGCCTTCTCTTCTGAAGGCTTATTTGTTCATTCCTTAATCGTCACAACTGTAAACTTGATATCCCCTCACGATATATTATTAGAGGATATATTAAGGCTTATTCTAAGTTGATCTAACAACAAAGATTATATCCTTCTAATAAAAATTTTCCGTGGTAGCCTTTCTTTTGTAGCAATTCGAAATTGACATTATGAGTTAAACCTGCCAACCTCAATTCTATCCTATCATCACAAAACGGGATTGGATAATCACAGTAACAAGTATACTTTGGATGACAATTTATTTTACTGTGGCATTCCGGACAGTTATTTTTCTCTTTTGACTCCCTTTCTCTATTTTTATGTTCCATTTTTCGAGAATTTTTATTTATATTACAATTACACGGACTATTATTACACGTAAAACATGTTTTATTATTTCTTTTATTGTTATGCCTATCCTTTAAACTTTCAAAGATAATACAGCGACAGTCGCCACTATGCTTGCACTTATTTACATTTCTTACGTGTTTATCGTTCCATTCGACTTGTTTTATATACTCTGTAAGCAATGTTACAGTATGATCGTCGTCTAGTAATATATCTACAAAATCAATTCCTACATGACAAACAATTCCTTCGACTATTACTTCTTTCCCCTTCTGTCTTTTATGTGAATCAGTTTTTACACGCACATATTCAGGTCCTATTTTAACGGTGTTATTCATTTTGCTTTGTTTTATAAAAGATTTCCCTTCATTCATATGATCACTCCCTAAGTGTCCTAATGTAGCATATGAAATTGTAATATATTGGGTTCAATATACGGGTGTAAGCCTAAGCCTATAATCTACTGATGTGCCAAACTGATATCCTTAGGCAACGCATAATGCAACGGAATTTTATTGGACTCATACTGCAAACTTCTCTGTTTCACATAACGGTTTAAGTACATTAGGCGTGAACACATTACGAAAATAACATTTCATAATAATTGCTATTACTTCATACGATACTAATACATTCACTCTTAAAAGATAGTTGAGGTGGTATGAAATGGGACTAGATGTAAACGATTTAGCACTAAAAGTGGAGGAATTAACACGGGCGGACGAGACAATAAAAGCAGAACTCCGCCAGTTACAGTTGGAGATAGATCAATTAGAACAGCGAACAAAAATAGTTTCACAAACTGAAGGCTTTGGTAATGAAACGAAGTTAAATTATTTAACAGAAGTGAATGAACAATTATTTCAACAAAACGTAAGAATCCGGCAAATGATTGAAAGATGTATCGATACAAATACTGTTCCAACCCACGAGGAGTACTTAAAAGTGTTGCAAGGAGATACATAAAAAAGGGGTCAGCACTAACACTGACCCTTTTTGTTGTTTATGTTTTTCTAATTAGCTTATTCAATCTGTGTAACTGAAACGTATAATCGACTACCGAGGAAGTAATAATCATAAGTCGCAATTTTTGATCTTTATCTTGACTATATATTTGATGAACACGTTCAAAGAATTCGCCACTTTCTTCTATTATTTCATTCATTCCGTGATCATGTTCTTTCATTTTTCCTTCATATTTTAACAATATAAATTCATGGGACTTAATTAATTCTTCAATATGGGAATCGAATAATTTGTCCTCTTCTTCCTTCGTCTTACTTTGAAAGTAATGCTCTTCAATGTTTTCTAATAACAATTCACCTTGTTGTAATGTTTTTAACATTTGTTTAAAAATGACAACTTCTCTTGCATTCGTTTGATTTAACTTCCCAATCTTTCCTCTTTCCTCATCAAACACTTTAAACTGTCCTTCTAGTTTTTCAAGATCCTTTTTTAAACTCTTTTTTTCTTCTTCGAATGTAGTTTTTGTCATCTCATTAGAGATAACTGTACGTAATAATAATGAAAGCTTTTGAAAGGTAGAGTTTACATTTTTTATATAAGCTTTCTTATATTTTGGAGGCAAAATAACGATATTTATGATCATTGCCGAACCAATTCCAATTAATATGGTAAGAAATCTATTTAGAGTAAATAAAATATCTTCATTTCCCGAAGCACTCATAATAGCTAAAACAGTCACGAGTGTTAATGGAATAGTATTTTCCATTTTAAGTTTTAAACTTACAGATATGACAATCATAATAACGATACCTATAATGATTGGACTATCCCCGAGATAAAATATAGAAAACAATGCAATAGCTGCACCTATCGTATTCGTTAAAACTTGATCTAACATTTGTCTCCACGTTCTATATATGGAAGGTTGCACTGTAAGCGTTGCTGCTACCCCTGCAAATGCAGCAGGTTCTAGCCCTAAAATAATACAGATGTATAGTGCTAACATTACTGCTAATCCCGTTTTTATAATTCTAGGACCAATTGTCATCGTCATCTTCCTACTCCAATCTTACTTTATACCAATAATTACTTTCTTCCCTAGTGTACTACATTTTTGTTCAAACAGATAACTAGAAGGATTATCGCAAATAGCAAAGGGCTTGTCCAATACTGCCCTTTATATGCTGACTTTTCGATGGTATATGCACCAGGTATGATGAGGTTTGCATCACTTTGATCTAGTGTTTGCACCACTTTTCGGTTTGGATGCACCACTCCAAGTTTTATGCTGACTTTACCGTTGGATATGCACCAAAAACGAGAAGGTTTGCATCACTTTGATCTAGCGTATGCACCACTTTTCGGTTCCTTTGCACTACTCCAAGTTTTATACAGTCAGTTCCTCTTTAAAATAAAAAAGGGCCCAAAAAGTCAGTCTCTACTACTTTTTGGACAGCACCTTCTTAATTCCCTTTTTTTAACTCATGCATTTCTTGAACCCATTCTTCCACTCTTTCTCTTATTTCGGCAGCTTTTTCATTAATAATAGCTATTTTTTCTTCTCGAAGCTCCACATTTAAGGAATTTAATTGTTGTTCACGGGCATCAAGCAGTTCGTTCACTTGACCAATGATTTCGCTAGATATGTTACCTTCATTTTCTAATATTTTCACACCAGTCCGAAGACGATGGTTTTCTCTCATAATCGCAGCTGTCCAATGGTTACTAAGTGTACTCACTTCCTCTACCTTACGGAAAACTTCCCAGCCGTCTGGCGCTAAGTTAATAGGTGCCCACGCTAATTCTAATAGCGATGGTAGCCATTCATATTCAATCGTCGATAAAAGCTCTTCTCCATTGTTAGCGGAAAAGTACTTACCGTTCCCTGCATCTGCTACTTCAGCAAGCTGCTTTTCTGCATCTTGATCGACTTGGAACCCAATGATATTAACAGTTCGATTTTCATCATTATTTGATTCAACGAACGATTTCGCTGCCTTTACTGGGTCTCCATCACACGTTTCTACTCCATCACTAACGATGTAAATCGTAATATTCCCGGTTACTTTAGTGCTTAACTCATTCGCTTTTTCAATGGCAGCTGCTAACGGTGTCCAGCCTTTTGCTTCAACAGAAGATACAGCTTCATGAAAAGATTCACCATCATAGGAGCCTAAAGGGTAAACTTCTTCAATACCAGCACAAGAAAGCTCTTTTCCACCATTACTTTGGTCACCTTTATGACCGAAAGCTACCAGTGATACTTGACTAGTTTCTCCAATTGTTTTTGCAAAGCTTTCAACCGCTTCTCTCGCAATGTCCATTCTCTGTCGACCTTGCGAATCTAATAGCATACTAGAACTAGCATCTAATAAAATGTAAGAGTAACTTTCACCCTCTACGACTTCCCCTTCTTGAACTCGTTCTGGGCGTGGAAGTAATGGCTCATTGAAATTAGGTTCGTAGTTTTCTAGCTCCTCTACAATTTGTTGAAAGCTTGGGCTTCCAACATAATATAAGAGCGCCTTTACAAGTGTTTTTGGATCCTCCGTCTCGTTTGCTACCTCAAGTATTGATGCTTCCATCTTTGTATGTAACGCTGGATCTAAATCGCTTAGTCCCCATAATACTCTTTCCGTTTCTTCCTCGTAAGAAATAGTTTCTGTTAAAATTCCTGCAGACTGTTGCTTTATATTTTCAATTGTAACGTCTGTTGAAACACTATCTATCGTCACTAAAATACTGGACTTCTCCTCAGTTTCTGTTGTATCTACCGTTACTGCTTCCTCTGAATCATTTTTCGCCGTTATGTCGTTCGTATTATTTTCCGCATCGTTTGAACACCCTACAATAAAGATAATGAGTAATACGGTAAAAAATCTTTTCATACTACTAGCCTCCTAAACTCTTATTCACTGTATATAACTATACATCTGCCTGGAGCAAATGGTTTCAAAAATCTAACAAATAAGAAAAAAGTCGGAGGTTATATATAGGGAAAAGGTCAGGGGTATAACCCTGACCTTTCAATTATTTCGCTAAAACATATATGTTATAAACGTCTTCCTCATGTAATTTTACAAAATTACCTATTGGCCATCTTTCTGTTGCTTTTCTTGCCATTTCACGGAAATATTGGTCATCGATATTAGCTTCCGAAAGTGTAATTGGCATGCCGATGGACTGGAAGAATTCCTCTGTTTTCTTAATACCAGCAAGAGCTGTTCTTTCTAAATCGTTTAAATCAATTTCTACATTCCATACTCTGTTCGCAAATTGTGCAAAGCGTTGGACATCATGCTTGTACACATATTTCATCCATGCTGGGAAAATAATTGCAAGTCCTGCACCATGTGCAATATCATATATGCCACTTATTTCATGTTCAATATTATGACTTGCCCAATCTCCTGTTCTACCTGTTCCTAATAAGTCATTATGTGCAATCGTTCCAGCCCACATAATTTCTGCTCTAGCATCATAATTTGTTGGCTGTTCTAAAACGATAGGTGCGTTATGAATAATCGATTTTAAAGCGCCTTCACAAAGACGGTCTGTAAAATCTACATTTTTTTCTGTTGTAAAATATCTTTCTAAAATATGAGACATCATATCTGTAATACCACATGCTGTTTGATAGGCAGGTAATGTGTAAGACAGTACAGGATTTAAAATAGCAAACTGTGGTCTTAAAGAATCATGAAGAGCGTCTCGCTTTAACCACCCGTCCTCGTTTGTAATAACTGATCCAGCACTCGATTCACTACCTGCAGCTGGGATCGTTAGTACTACTCCTATCGGTAACGAAGTTTCAATTGGTGTACCTGTATAGAAATCCCATACATCGCCCTCATATTTTGCACCCGCGGCAATTCCCTTTGCAGAATCGATAACACTTCCTCCACCTACAGCTAGAATGAAGTCTATGTTCTGTTCCTTACAAAGTGCTACACCCTCACGAACAAGACTAACTCGTGGATTTGGTTTTACACCACCAAGTTCAACAAATTCTACTCCGTTTTCCTGTAACGACTGGACTACTGTATCATATAAACCACTTTGTTTTATACTTCCACCACCGTAATGTAGAAGAACTTTTTTACTATGTAGAGCTGTTTCTTTACCAACTAATTGTTCTGTGTCTTTCCCAAAAATAATTTTCGTTGCATTTTGAAATGTAAAATTATTCATTGTTGTTCGCCTCCTGTTATCTATAATAGAATGCCACATGTAGTTTAGCAATATTAAAGGTCAGAGCTATACTGCCCTGACCCTATTAATTAAAATTCTATAACGATTCTACCGTTAATTTTCCCTTGTTCAAGATCCTCAAACACACGATTAATATCATCCATTTTCACAGTTTCTATAATCGTTTTCACTTTACCATCCGCTGCAAACTCTAAACATTCTTGAAGGTCTTTTCTTGTACCAACGATGGAACCAACAATACTTACACCGTTTAACACTGTGTCAAATATAGGCACTTCCATCTTTTCAGGCGGCAAACCAACTGCTACACATTTCCCGCCTCTCTTTACAGCTCGATACGCTTCACTAAATGCAGGTTTTGAGACTGCTGTACAAATAGAGGCTTGCACTCCACCAAATTCTCGTTGGATGAAATCTGCAGAATCTTCCACTTTCGGGTTAATCGTTAAATCAGCACTTAAAGAAGTAGCTAATTCTAACTTCTCATCGAAAGTGTCTACTGCCACTACTTTAAATCCCATCGCTTTTGCATATTGAACAGCAAGGTGACCTAAACCACCAATACCATATATCGCTACCCAATCACCAGCTTTTGCTTCCCCAACCTTTAATGCTTTATATGTAGTGACTCCAGCACAAAAGATTGGTGCTGCTTCGACATAACCTAACGCTTCTGGAATTTTTACGACATAACGTCCGTCTGCTAAACAATATTCTGCATAACTACCGTCAACAGAGTAGCCGGCATTTTTTTGGTGATGACATAGTGTTTCTCTCCCTGTTAAACAGTACTCACAATGCCCGCATGCTGTATATAGCCACGGAATACCTACACGGTCTCCTACTTTTAAATGAGAAATATTGCTTCCAATTGCTACAATCTCTCCAACTCCCTCATGTCCAGGGATAAAAGGTAAGGTTGGCTTAACTGGCCAATCTCCGTGGGCAGCATGTAAATCAGTATGACAAACGCCACATGCTTTTATTTTTACTAACACATCATGCTCTTTTACTTCCGGGATTACAACTTCTTCAATAGATAAATCTTTTTTAAATTCTTTTACTACTGCTGCTTTCATTGTTTTCCCATTTCCACAAGCTTCACACATATGTTTTCACCTCAGCAAGTATATTGTAGTTTTCCTACAACACTATTATGGAATATGTCTATTACACTCACAATGAGTTTGTGAATATATTCACAAATAAGACAAGACTTATTGAACAAATTATGTAAAAAGGGCAGAATTATCACTAGCCCTTTTAACGTGTTGAAAAACTGTTGAACAGTAAAATAGATGTTCACAAACTTGCTCAACTATATCTGCCCTTGTAGCTATTCTAAAACATTTGGAAACTTCTTTTTTAATTCCGTTAAATATTCATTACTTAAAAAACCGCTTCCGCCACGAATGATCTCCTTTAAATAATGTGCTGGCGGTGCGCTCTCATCTTTTTTATGAACAACAATGAAGGTTAATACTTCTAACACTTCCTCTTCCATTTCCACTTCTATTACTGCAGGACGATAACAAGAAGCATCTACCCCTTCTCTATCATATAAATATGGTAGTGCATCCGAAGCTAGCTCATACACCTTCCCCTCTACGACACCATCTTCCTCTACGATGTCCGCACGGCCCCCATCTAACGACCGCCATGTAAAACGGAGGGAATAACCAGGAAGCGTACCTTTTCCGGTAACTTTTTGAAAATGATGGTCTACATTTGCCAATTGAAAACGTTCATTATCCATACAACTTCCGTATGCAAAATAATAGAACTTTGGCTTCTTCTCTAATTGATAAACTTTCCAATCACCACCATGTATTTTCCGTTGTAGCATATTGTTATTAACCATAATGTAAACATACGCTTCATATGTACCTTTATCTGTGTTTATAGATTGGCTAACCCGGTCATATAGGTTGTCACTTCTGTGAGCTTGATAACCTTCTAATCTATCCAAGCTAGAAAGCGTATGATCATTTACTTCATATAATTCACCGTACACCCGACCTGTAGAACTCTTTTGAAGTGCTGGATAGTGTAAACCAGTATCATACAAAACACCTGTAGTCCATGCTTGTTCTGCAATTAATCTCGAACTTTCTAATAAACGATGATTGCGCTCATTTTTCCTTAACGTTCCATATACAAAAACGATGTGAGTCGAACCCATGGCTAATCAATCCTTTCTTAGGAAATTGTAAACATTATTTTCTAAAAACGATATTAAATGTCGTTCCTTCAGGTCCCGATAAAAACGAAATTGTTCCATTATTTCTTTTCACAATCGAATAACATATCGGTAGCCCTAAACCCGTCCCATGTTCTTTCGTCGTAAAGAATGGAGCTTCGACATAGCTTTGAATAGTCGAAGGAATTCCGCTTCCTTCATCTCTAATAGATAGAACAACATCCCCATACTCTTCATATGTAATCACTTCTACTTTTTTGTTCGTACCCATCGCGTCTAACGCATTGTTAATTAAATTTAGAAGTAGCTGTCTTATTTCATTTTTGTCAATACTTAAAGGTGAGACTTCTCCTAAATGTAGTACAACCATTTTCCCCTCTTTATTCGCCCTCGTTTCTAACAGAGGGTGCAACGTCTCTATAATTGAATTAATATTACATGTTTCAATTAAACTCGGTTTCTCCTTCGCAATATCGAGAAATTCGGTTATGATTTCATTTACTCTATTAATTTCATCTACCATTAGATGATAGATCTCCTTGTATTGATTTTGTTCATTTCTTTCCATCATTATTTGTAAAAATCCTTTTACTGTTGTAATAGGGTTTCTAACCTCATGTGCCACTCCTGAAGCCATTTCACGAATGACATTCAACTTCTCATAAAATTGTTTGTTCTTCTCATTTTCTTCCTTCTCCGTTATATCGCTAAACATAACAAATGTGCCATATATATTTGGAAACGCTTTAATTTCAAACCAACGTTTGGAATACTTTGCTTGCATTTTCACTTGTTTTGGTTCCTGTTCTTGAAAAGCGTTATGTATTAATTTATATTCCCTCGTTCCTTTATACTTTGGCAAAACATCCCATATACTCATACCTAGCAACTCTTTTTTAGGTTTTTCTTTAAAAGAATGAATTGTTTTTAAAAATGGCTCCGCAGCATCATTTATGAATTCAAATTCCCAATCGGTGTTTAAAAAAAAGCATGGTTCGGTAATATTGTTTAATACTTGAACCATATCAATTTTATTTTTAATGCCATATACTCCCATAGAAAATCCACCCCTTTAACCCTTTAAATTGTTAATGTATGTGTTTATTATAATCTGAAAACTCTTATTTAGAAAGAGAAATATTTTATTGCATACTGCTGTTGAAACTCATCACAAAAAAAGTCCGAAAAGTGAGTCGCTACTCACTTTTCGGACAGCTCTCTTTTTCTCTTCCAGTTAATGAATTTAAACTAATACCCTTTTGTAATATCGACCCTATTCATTAACGGCATCTCATTTTTCAAATTTTGAAATGTTTGTAAAAAACAAGTAATTGCTTCGGAAATCTCCGTTACAGCTGAGATATGTGGCGTTAGCTTGACATCATTTCGTTCCCACAACTTAGAGTTTTCAGGTAAAGGCTCTATTGACGTTACATCTAACACGGCTGACCTCACGTTTCCATCATTTAATGCTTCAATAAGAGCTGCTTCGTCTACTGTTGAACCTCTTCCGACATTGATAAAACCAACATCGTTCATATAACTAAACATTTTTCTATCGAATAGCTTATTCGTTTCTTTAGTATATGGTAACGTGCTAATAATCCAGTTTGCCTTATTCAAAACGGACTCCGCATTTGAGGATTGGACAACCTCTTTGAAGAAGCTTTTTTTCGTTCCACTTTTAGATACACCGTATACATCGGCACCGAAAAAAGAGAACGTTTCTGCTACTTTTTGTCCAATTTCACCTGTACCGAATATAACAAATGTCTCATTTTTTACCATTTTCGGTGTTTTCGGCTCCCATATTTTCTCCATTTGTTTTTCAGCAAAATAATCTTGAAACTGCAAGTCCCGTAGTACGTAACTTAAACAATATTCACTAATTCTTTCTCCGAATGAACATACTGTTCTCGTTAAAATAATATTGGTTTCGAACCAACCGTCAATACCATCTAAATAATTGTTTACACCCGCATTAAATGAATGTACCCACTTAAATTGAGAGGGATGAAAGTGGTCAGAAGGCTTAGAACCAACGTATGCATCTGCCCATCGTAAATCCTCTTCCGTTATTTTATCTAGCGTGACAAAACGAAAATGTTTCATTACTTCCTGTGGTAATTGCTCTTGAAATTGTTGCTCATAATTCCCAGCCACTAATATGTTATTAATATTCATATGCATCCCCCTATTTCACCAATTGTAGGCATTAGGATTTTCCTTATAATCTTTTATCTCTCTTTTATAGTTTATCATTTTATAATAATAGCTCGTCCAGATAAATGTAATGTATACGGTAAGAAAAGTCGATAGTAGAGTTAACATTAAGATTCTTTCATAATTTTGAATCAGCAATATCGAGTAATAAATGTAAAAATGGTCCAATTGCAATAATTGTAGTATAAATAGGTATCGATAAACTAGGCTTAAAGACTCTTTTTATTTTATGCAAATCCTCGATTTCATTACCCACTCCGTCACAACCCCTCTAATCCATATTTCCCGGAAAATATCGATTTTTGTCGTTAATGCAATTAATTATATATAGTTTTTTTATATCTTTTACCCCTGTTTTTTCTGAATATTCTAACATAACATAAATATAATAAAAGGATAGTCCCTCCTCAACAGGCCTATCCTTCTTCATTCCTATTAACTAAATTAAAACTTGTTAGCTGTTCTCGGCAAACTAGTGAATAAATACTTTCTATTTTTTTAGCAAAATTAGTAGAGGAATAATGTTGGATTACTCCAGATCTGGCGTTTTCACTAAACTGTTGGTGTAAATCTTCTTCATTAAGGAGAAAATGAAGCCTCTCTCTAAACTGTTGAAATGTTGTATATTGCCACCCATTAATCCCATCCATTATAACATCATCTAAACAAGGATCCTTTCGACATAATGCAGGCAAACCGCTTGCTAATGCTTCTACATACGTTAACCCTTGTGTTTCACTGTTTGATGCACTAACGAAAACATCACCTATTTGGTAATAAGAAGCAATTTCTTTTGGTGGCACCATTCCTGTAAAAATGATATTATCAAAAACATTTAACTTTTTTGCATATTCTTCTAAACTAGATCGTTGTGGACCATCACCTACAATTAAAAATTTTAACGTTCGACTTTTAAGGCGTGATATATATAATATTAGTTCCTCAATGTTTTTTTCTTTCGCAACTCTGCCAACACATATTAACACCTTGTCGTTAGCGTTTATGCCATGTCTTAATTTGATTTTTTTCTTTATCAGTTCACTCAATGGGTTTATAAATTTTACGACATCTATTCCAGTTGGTACTACATAAATTGGTTGTTTAATTCCATAAACTTCAAGAAGATGCTTAACTTTTTTAGTTGGCGTAATGACCGCATTCACATTTTTCAGCACTTTTCGTGAAAAAACGGCTACCATTGCTTTACCCCATTTTCTATACGGAGAAAAATAATGTGTATAATCTTCATAAACAGTATGGTATGTATGGACAATTGGTATGTTTAATTTTTTCGAGATATAGCGAGCCATTCGAAACGTACTAAATTCACATTGTGAATGAATAATATCAGGTCCCCAATTGATTAGTTCGTCAATATGCTTATTATCAATGGAAAATGCGATTCTTGCACCTGGGTAAATTTTTCCTGCTCCAACAGAGCTTATATACGTTACTTCCCCATTTCTATATGATTTATTAGACAATGTAAGAATTCGTACTTCATGACCTAACTTCTTTAATTCCTTTTGCAATGTAACGACAGAAGTAACAACACCATTAATAACTGGAACATACCATTCGGTTGTAATTAATATTTTCATAACGATTCACCCTATTTCAACTATATTATTAACGCTAAATACTGAACTTGACGCTTTTAAAAAATAAGAGAAATAGTAAAAACACCTTTTTATACTAGTCTAATTAGTATATAAAAGGTGTTTTAAGCTACAGTATGAAAAAGGTAAAAGTTAAGTTAAAGTTATATGTCAATATTGGGTTATTCTTCCCTCCATTGACGATAAACCTAATATTCTATTATAATAGGATTATACAATTTCATTATTTTCCTCTAAAGGGGAGTAGCTTTTACAATATTTGTCGTCATTACAGAGCGCAGGCTCTCGGCAATATTGGCAACTTTCGTTGTTAGCAAGACCTTTACCTAATGGTGAAGGTCTTTTTCTGTTCTCTAAAACCTTCACTATCTATGGTGGAGGTTTTTCTTATTATATTACGTTGTACTTCTAAGCATGCTATATTAGGAGGTTTACGAGCATGAAAACATATAGAGAATTAGCTGCAGGTGTTATTTTTGAAAAGAAAGGTTTCACGATGAAACTTAAAGACAAACCAGAAGAGTTAGAGCTTATTGGGAAAGGAAGGAGTGCTTTTGCTTTTAAAATTCGTTCGACCAATATCGTTTTAAAAGTATTTTTTCCTTCTCACCTATCGATCGTTAATGAGGAAGCAATGATTTATAAAATTCTTAATGGAAATCCGTATTATCCGAAAATGTACGATTACGGTACTAATTTTATCGCAATAGATTACATTGATGGAGATACATTATTTCAATGTCTTACTACCGGTAAGTATATTTCGAAACAACATATTGTAGAAATTGATAGAGCCTTGAAATTAGCAAGAGAAAGTGGCCTGAATCCATCAGATGTTCATTTACGAAACATTTTAATTACAGATGATGGTCATATAAAATTAATTGATGTTGCTCGTTTCCGACAAACGGGAACGTGTACTCAATGGAATGATTTAAAAAGGGCTTACAAATATTATAGAAAGGTGTATTGTCCTAAACAACTTCCTAGCTATCTATTAAACTGTATTGCATTCCTTTACAAAAAAAGAATGCTACGAGTATTGCTGTAATTTATAAAAAGGGTTAGAGAGTTTCTGACCCTTTTTGACTTAATTTAATAAGTGGGTAATACTCGCCTTTTCGTAGCTAGTTCTATACTTTTTAAGAAAAACCATAAAAAACCAGCATAAAAGCCGATATGCGGGTATTTAAATGCTGCTGGTTTATTTCCTTCGAAATAGAAATGTCCAATCCACGAAATTAAATAATGTAGAATAGCAAGGAATATCGTTATTTTTATATCAATAAATAGGAAGATCCAACCCCAAAAAGCAAATAGGAATGCAAAGTAGTGCAATATTTGGTTCCATTTATTTTCATGTACTCTTTGATAGTGAATTAAATCTTTTCTTATTCTTTCTCTCATTCCTTCACCCCCTAAAGCTATTATAGACCACTTTATAAATAAAATTGTAGTTGCAATTTGCACTTTTCCTAAACATCAAAAAAACAAAAAGCATGCCGAGACGGACATGCCTTTCATTCTTATTTTCCTCCACAATAAATGACAATCGCATCTCGGAGAAATTTAGTTCCACCCTGTACAGCCTTATCATAATAAGCAGTAAAACGATCATCGGCAACATACATTTCTGCAAGCCCTATGTGTGCTTCTTTAGAATAGGCTGGCCATGAGTATTCGAGCCATTCTTTATGCTTTGCAGCTAATTGTTGTGCTATCTCAGATTGCGGATCTCCTGTTTCATATGCCTCTTTCAATAGTTCAAAAATCTCTACTCCTAACTTTTCCATTGCCTCATATTTTTCCTGAGTCATTCCCCTTAACTTCGCATTGCTTTCTTCTACTACAGCTTCTCCATACTTCTCACGAATTTCGACTCCGTATTTTTGCTCGTTTTCATTAATCATCTTTTCTTTTAATCCTTCAAATTTTTCATTGTCTTTCATTGGATTCCCTCCACTAACAGAATCAATTGTTTTTTCAATCGTTTCCAATATTTTGTCCAGGCGGGCACGCTTCTTCATTAATTGTTCGTAATGCTGTTGTAATGCTACGTTACGATTAAAGTTTGGTTGATGGATAATTTCCGTTATGTCTTCCAAACTCAGTTCTAGTTCACGATAAAACAAAATTTGTTGGAGTATATCCACTTGATGTTGTCCATATAATCGATACCCTGATGAATTGATTCTTGCCGGCTTTAATAAACCAATTTCATCATAATAACGAAGTGTACGTGAACTTACCCCAGATAGTTGCGCTAATTTTTTCACTGTATATTCCATCGTTCTACCCTCCTGACAATTCCATCATAAACGTTTACGCAACGTAAAGGTCAAGTACAAAAAAACACTCTTTTTATAGAGTGTAATCATTTCCTATATTCTTTTAAACTTTGCTAAGTATGGGATAGCTAGCGTGCAGAAAAACACGATGATGAGACCGAATAACAAAGTAATAAAAAAATTTGAAAACGGTGATAAAAAACGGCCAAAGATGTAAAACGGTAAAACGGTTAGTCCAACGACAATAAACCTTGATGAAAATGTGATTTTATGTTCTGCCCCACAAAAGTCACAAGGTATAGGTTTATAACCTAAAAGAATACTTTTATATATTTTCCCCCATCTATACTTTTTGTTACAACCTTCACACGTAAACATACTTTCACCTCTTTCTATAAAAATGCTTTACTATATTCCACGACTCCCGAAACATTTTTTAAGGCGTCTTTCTTTAATTCTAATGCCATAAAAACTTCATCGGGAACATGAAATGGTGCTTTTATTCCCCAACGGGACGCCTTCTGAAACCCAAACTTCGGATAATAGTTTGGATGACCGAGGACTATAACAGACTCATAGCCTAGTTTACTCGCAATTCGTAAGGATTCTTCTATTAATAACTTACCTACGCCCTTTTTTTGATAAGTTGGTATAACGGAAACAGGTGCTAAGGCAAGTGATTCTATGGAATGTTCTTCATTTATAATAGCTATTTTTGAATAAAGAATGTGCCCAACTATCTGTTCGGTATCTTTATCAATAGCTACTAATGAAAGTTCTCGTATGTATGCGCCCGAGTTTCGAATGTTGGCGACTAAATTATGCTCAGTTTGGTCACTAATACTAACATTTGCAAAAGCGCTTTTTATAACTTGTTCCACATTTTTATAGTCTTGTGTTTGTTCTTCTCTAATAAAAATATTCATCTTATTAACTCCTAGGTTTCGAATGTATAATAGATTTCTTTCTTTTAAATATATAATATTTCTCCTTCTATTAATACCAATTACTGCATAAAAAAAGCCTTACTTTCAAATAAAGTAAAGCAATAATTAAACGTTTAGTAGTATGAGTAAGGATAATAAGGGGTTGGTGCAATATAAGGTAATAGTGCTAATGCAGCAAGTGTTGCAATCGGAAAAGTACGGCGTCTAAATCGGCGAAATCTTCTTCTTGGACGTCCGTAGCCATAGCCTCCGTAATATCGCTGATCTTCTACCGTTTCATTTACTCTATCTAAAACGTCTTCACCAACTAATACTGTGATATTGCTGCTATCAACATCTTCTATAATCCCATCAAAAGAACTACCATCATTCATAGTTAGGGTAACGTGATAAAACTTAAGTTTCACACATTGATCATGTAAGTTTCTCTCTTCGTTATACTGTAATTGTTCCGTCATTTTCAAACCTCCATCTCTTTTTATTACATGATATTCGCCTAATGAAGAGACGTGACAACTAATAAAGTGCTTTGTGATGTCGTTCATTTGCTTTTTCTGCATTCATAAGTATAATAATATAGTCCATTATGTATTTGGATGAATATATATTAAAAGGAACTGATTTACGATGCATTTATTCCTAACTTCTTTCTTCGTTGGGTTTTTAGTATTATCTAATATTATTAGTGTAAAGCTATTTGACTTGTGGGGATTAGCCATCCTACCTGCTGCAGCGATTGTATATGTGTTTACTTATCCGATTACGGACGTGATTGGGGAAGTATACGGAAAAAAAGCTGCTCAACAAACGGTAAAAGCAGGCTTTATCGTTCAAATCTTTGCTAGTATTTTCATTCTTATTGCGATATATTTACCACCTGCACCATTTTTTGCAGACCAAGACGCCTTTTCTGCTATTCTAGGTGGTAGTTTTCGAGTAATTATTGCTAGTTTAACAGCTTATATCGTTAGTCAATTTTTAGATGTTTATATTTTTCATCGATTACGAAGCAAGCACGGTAGTTCTAAACTATGGTTACGCAATAACGCCTCTACTATTTTGAGTCAGTTAGTAGATACTACTGTATTTATTACTGTTGCTTTTTATGGAACAATGCCTACTTCTGCTCTATTGGCACTTATTGCAACGCAGTACATTTTCAAAGTGTTTGTTGCGATTATAGACACGCCACTCGTATACTTCTTAGTGAAGAAAACGAAGGCAGCTGCAAAAAAAGAGGCTGAGACTACTTCCATAAGCGCATAAAAATAAAAAGAAACGTTCAGAAAAAAACTGAACGTTTCTATTTTTATGTTAGTTGTTGTTCAGCAAAAGTACGATACAACGAATGAGACTCTATCAGTTGTTGATGGGTTCCCATTCCCGTTACTTTTCCTTTTTCTATGAAAATAATGTTGTCTGCATCGACGATTGTTGATAACCGATGGGCAATGACAAATGTTGTCCGACCTTTCATTAGTCGAGAGAGAGCACTTTGTACAACACTTTCTGATTGACTGTCTAGGCTCGCGGTAGCTTCATCCATCATAAGAATTTTCGGATCACGTAAAAATGCTCGTGCAATCGCAATTCGCTGACGTTGGCCACCTGATAGCTTCACCCCTCGCTCGCCTACTTCTGTATCCAGTCCTTTTGGAAATTCTTTAATAAACTCATCTGCATATGCCATTTTAGCAACTTCCCATAATCGTTCATCACGTATGTCCTCCCAGCCTTCTAATCCGTAGCACAAATTCGCACGAATCGTTCCAGCCATCATCGCACTTTCTTGAGAAACATAACCAATTTGACTTCGCCATGACTGTAACGATAGCTGATGAATAGGAGTGCCACCGATTAAAATAACTCCAACTGTTGGTTCGTAATAGCGCTCTAACAGGGCAAACATTGTCGTTTTCCCACCGCCGCTTGGACCAGCAAAGGCGATCATTTGACCCGGCTTCGCCTCAAAAGATACATCGTAAATAACAGGCTCTTCCTCCCCATAAGCAAAAGACACATTTGCTACTCGAACCGGCATATTCGATATATCTAGATGCAAACCTTCCTGTCCTTCCTCTAACGGCAAATCGATAATGTCGATAATCCGTTCCGTCGCTCCTTTCGCTTTTTGTAATTGCGTAAAGAACATTGCAAATGAAGTTATTGGATAAATGATTTGGAATAAATACAATAGAAATGCAACTAACGAACCAGTTGACATCGTTCCATTCGCCACTCGAATTCCACCGTATCCAATAATGACAACAATAACAATCATGACGATTGAATACATGAAAGGACCAATAAGGGCGAAGATTTTAGCTTCTCTCAAGCCAAATTGCAATAAGTTTTTAATACCGTTAATTCCTTTATTTTCTTCAAACTTCTCTGCGTTAGACGATTTCATTAATCGAATTTCACTTAATGTTTGTTGTATACTACCTGTAAACTTCGCTGTTTCGTCTTGTAACCCTCGAGATATTTTCGCCATCCTACTTCCAAGGGGAATCATAATAACCATTGTTAATGGAACGGAGATTAACATTAGTAACGTCATTTTCCAGTCCATAATAAGTAAAATAATGACCGCACCAATGATGGAAATGACACCTGATACAAACTGAGGGAAATGACTTGATATTAGATCCTTCACAATTCCAGTATCGTTTACGACTCTACTAACCGACTCACCACTTTGTTGTTTATCAAAGTAGCTTACTGGTAAACGAATAAGTTTTTTCCACATTTTCTCCCGAAGACGAGATACTATTGTTTGTCCAACGGAAGCTAATAAATAGGTAGACACACCGTCGATTACACCTTGTAAAATAAAAACTGCTGCAATAGCAATAATAATGGAAACACTAATAGTCGCTGTCGAAAAACCATCCACTAGCTCCCTCGTTAAAAGTGGAATGGAAAGTCCAACAATTGTTGTTATAATACTTCCGATTAGCCCGATTGTTAGTGCTACTTTTGGAATTTTTGTAGATACTATTAGGGATAGAAATGGTTTTACTCCACTTTTTTCTTGTTTCATTACGATTTTCTCCTTCAATTATTCATGTACTATCATAATGTTTTTAGCTTCATTTTGCACATAATTACCTTTTCTCACTCAATAATGATTCGAATGTAAAAATAATTTTATTTTATTGACGCAAAGGTTATTGTATTTTCGGTGTGAAGGTGTATAATTTTTCTCTGAATGAATAGTTAAATCTTACTAGGATTATACTTATCTATTCTTTTTTTACCTTTTAAGATAAGGAGGCAATCATGAATAGTTCTTCAATTATTGAGTTTAAAAATGTAACAAAACAATATGATAACGACCCAGCTGTTTTAGATAATGTGAGTTTCGAAATAGAAAGAGGGAAGTTTTATACTTTATTAGGTCCTTCCGGTTGTGGAAAAACAACAATATTGCGACTCATTGCTGGTTTTACCGAGGCATCATCTGGTGATATTTTCTTTAACTGTGAGCGTATTAATGATTTACCAGCAAACAAACGGCAAGTAAATACTGTATTCCAAGATTATGCACTGTTTCCTCATTTAAATGTGTTTGAAAATGTAGCGTTTGGATTACGTATTAAAAAGTGGAAGAAATCCGACATCGATGAAAAAGTAAAAGAAGCTCTACACTTCGTAAACCTTGATGGATACGAAACGAGAGAAATTAAAGAAATGTCAGGCGGGCAAAGGCAACGTGTAGCAATTGCGAGGGCAATCGTAAATGAGCCAGAGGTCATACTTTTAGACGAACCACTTTCCGCACTAGATTTAAAGCTACGTACGGAAATGCAGTATGAATTACGTGAACTTCAACGTAATCTCGGTATTACGTTTATTTTTGTTACTCATGATCAAGAGGAAGCACTTGCGATGAGTGATGAAATTTTCGTTCTAAACAAAGGTAAAATCGAGCAAAGTGGTAGCCCTACAGATATTTATGATGAACCGATTAACCGATTTGTTGCTGATTTCATCGGTGAATCAAACATTGTAAAAGGAACGATGGTAAAGGATTACGTAGTACAATTTACTGGAAAACAGTTTGAATGTGTGGACCAAGGATTAAATGAAAACGAACCTGTTGAAATTGTTATCCGCCCGGAAGATTTAGAGATTACTACTTTAGAAAATGGCAAGCTGCAAGTAGAAGTGGATTCCCAGCTATTCCGTGGCGTTCACTACGAGCTTTCCTGTTACGATGACGACGGTAATGAATGGCTAGTCCATTCCACGAAAAAAGCTTCCGTCGGTGAAAAAATTGGACTTTATTTTGATCCAGAAGCGATTCACGTAATGCGCTTAGGTGAGACGGAAGAAGAGTTCGATCGCCGTTTAGAAGCGTATAAGGAAGGCGACGAATAATGAACCGTAGTAATTCACGCCAATGGTATACAATTCCTTACATGTTATGGATGATTTTCTTTGTCATTGCGCCGATTCTGTTAGTTGTTTACTATTCATTTTTAGATTTGGATGGGCAGTTTTCACTAGCAAACTATCAAAAGTTTTTCACTCCTGTATACATACAAATGGCATTTAGCTCATTTTGGTATGCGTTTTTAATTACACTGATTTCATTCATTGTCGCTTATCCTACCGCTTTACTTTTAACAAGGACAAAGCATAAACATTTATGGTTATTACTTATCATCGTTCCTTCATGGATTAACTTACTTTTAAAGGCATATGCATTTTTAGGTATTTTTGGTACGTACGGGATGACGAATCACTTTTTAGAGATAATTGGCATCGGTAGTCAACAAATTCTCTTTACAGATTTCAGCTTTATTTTCGTATCTGTTTATATTTTTATTCCATTTATGATATTACCGATCTTCAACTCTTTAGATCAATTAAACCCTACACTTGTAGATGCGGCCAAAGACTTGGGAGCGTCGAAATGGACAACCTTTTCTAGAGTTATTTTCCCGTTAACACTTGAAGGAGTAAAAGCAGGCTGTCAAGTTGTATTCATTCCTGCCCTATCTCTATTTATGTTAACGAGATTAATAGCTGGAAATCGAGTAATTACGCTCGGTACAGCGATCGAGCAACATTTCCTTGTGACACAAGATTGGGGAATGGGATCAACCATTGCTGTTTTCTTAATATTGATCATGTTCGGAATCATGGCACTCACTAGTAATCGAAAGAGGAGTGTGTAGAATGAAAGAAAAGTTATCTCCCTTTTCCAAACTTTTTTTAATTTTTATTTTCCTTATACTTTATACACCGATATTTTTCTTAATTTTCTACTCGTTTAATAGCGGTGGCACGATGTATAACTTTGAAAGTTTCACACTAGATTGGTATCGTGAATTATTTACAGATTATCGATTGTTAATCATTGTTTTAAATACTCTAGTTGTTGCGTTACTATCTGCTCTCATAGCAACCATTATTGGCGTTTTAGGAGCGTTATGGATTCATTCATTTAGACGAAGAGCGACAAGAAATATGTTAATGTCGTTTAATAATGTTCTTATCGTCAGTCCAGACGTTATTATTGGGGCGTCATTTTTAATACTATTTACCGTTACTGGTTACAAGTTAGGTTTTTACTCTGTTCTTTTATCCCATATTGCATTTAGTGTGCCGATTGTCGTACTAATGGTTTTACCTAAGTTAAACGAAATGAGTTCTTCATTAGTAGACGCGGCACGTGATCTAGGTGCAAATAGTTGGGATGTTTTAACGAAAGTAATATTGCCGTATTTAACCCCTGGTATTATGGCTGGGTTCTTTATGGCGTTAACTTTTTCTTTAGATGATTTCGCCGTAACGTTTTTCGTAACAGGTAATGGATTTAGTACGTTATCGGTAGAAATTTATTCTTTGGCACGTCGCGGTGTTTCATTAAACATTAATGCGTTATCAACGTTGCTATTCCTATTTACTATTATTCTCGTTATTGTCTATTACTTCATTGCACAACGTTCTAAGTCTACGGTAATGGGGGTACGAAAATGAAGAAACTTATTCAGTTTTTCGTTTTAATTGTTGCCGTATCCGCTCTTTTATTATGGAGTATTGCGAAATTAAATGACTCTCAAGGATACTCTAGCGGTAATACGCTAACGATCTACAATTGGGGCGATTACATCGATCCTGATTTAATTAGTTTATTTACGGAAGAAACTGGAATTAGTGTCATATACGAAACGTTTGACTCGAACGAAGCAATGATGACGAAAATTCAGCAAGGTGGTACATCGTATGATATTGCCGTACCTTCCGAATATATGATTGAAAAGATGATTGAAGAGGATCTTTTATTACCTATTGAACACGATAAAATACCAAATTTATCGAACATCGATGAAAGATTTATAGATTTACCTTTTGACCCAGAAAACAAATATTCTGTTCCTTACTTTTGGGGAACTGTAGGCATTGTGTATAACACTGCCATGCTACCAGGTATCGAAATTACAAGCTGGAATGACCTGTGGGATCCTACTTTTAAAAACGAGATACTTTTAACAGATGGTGCTCGGGAAGTCATTGGGATGGGATTAAATAGTCTAGGCTATTCATTAAATGATACGAATAGAGAACATCTTCTTGAAGCAAAAAGCAAACTAGACCTTTTGACTCCGAATATTAAAGCAATCGTTGGTGATGAAATAAAAATGCTCATCGCAAACGAAGAAGCCGCTATTGGGCTCGTTTGGTCCGGCGATGCGGCGGATATGATGTGGGAAAATGATAACTTAGACTATGTTGTACCTATTGAAGGTTCAAATCTTTGGTTTGATAATATGGTTATCCCAAAAACAGCGAAAAATATCGAGGCTGCTCACATGTTTATTAACTTTATTTTAGATGCTGAAATTGCAGCGATAAATACGGAATGGGTAAGTTATTCTACTCCGAACAAAGAGGCTCTAGCTTTTATGCCGGAAGATATGACGGAAGATGAGCGTTTTTATCCACCTGAAGAGTTAACAGAAAAACTTGAGGTGTATGAAAATATCGGGAAGTGGAATTTAGCTTATTATAACGAACTGTTTTTAGAGTTTAAAATGCATCGGAAATAGTGGAAAAAAAAAGTAGGTCAGTCTTCAATTAGAAGCTGACCTATTTTTGTTTGGCTGTTTTTGCAGTGTTTATTATTTACTTAATTGGAGAACTCTTGGATTATATTCCTTTTGTTTTTCTTTTAAAGATAATAGTTTTCGATTATTGTTCAACCATTTATTTAGTTCTTCTTGGACTTCGTTATCAACTTCGGTAAATCCATGTTGTTCCGCGTATGCTTTTACTGATTTACCAATGTAAGCAAATTTTAGTGTCTCTAATGGTAAACCTAATACTTTTGCTTCTTTTATAAAAGTATGAACGGAGGCTCGATTAGGGAATATAATCGTTTCCCAATGATCTTCTTCTATTAATCTCGTTTCAACTTCTGTAAAACGTTCGTCACGAACGAGACGATGAGTTACTATCGATACTGGATGGTGTGGTGACTGTTTCCCATATTGAGAACCTATTACAACCATTCCTTCTTCTAATTCCGTTACTAACGTTCCCCTTATTCCACTTGATTGAAGCGCACGTAACGTTTTTTCTGTTAAACAACCAATCATTCTTGGCAAATCTCGGACATCATACCCGTATCCGAATAATGAATCTATTAAAATATCAACACTTTCCGGCACAGTTATGAGTAATTTTTCGGTCTTTAATACTTTTTCTATATCATCTACTGATAGAGGTACTATTTCTTTCTTCAAAGTCGGGAATGCATATGCTTCTGATCCTAACCCTAATAAATATTGTTCTAGTTCACTATCTTCACTTGTTGCTTTTGCTATTAAAATACGTTTTCCGAAAAGTGACTTCTCTTCAAACCAGGATAGCTTTTCTCTTAAAGAAACGACATCACCAATTAACGTCATGGCAGGGTTTTGAATGTTTTTGTCTTTTACTATATTTGTAATGGTACTTAATGTACCGACCACTGTACGTTGTTTTCCAGTAGTTGCCCACTCAATGACAGCTACTTTCGTTTCAGGAGACAAACCTTCCTTGATTAAATGTTCACAATGATGTGGTAAATTTTTCACTCCCATATAGTAGGCAATCGTGTCCCCGTGCTCATCTTTTTCACGATTGTAGTTCGCGTTATTATTACAATAGTGTCCAGTTCGCACTGTGAAGCTCGTACTATATTCACGATGCGTTACAGGAAAACCTGCATAGCTAGCAGCAGCGATACTAGAAGTTACACCAGGTACAATCTCGTAGTTAATATTCGCTTCTTTAACAGCTTCAGCCTCTTCTCCTACTCGGCCAAAAACGGATGGATCGCCACCTTTTAGTCTAACAACTCGTAATCCTTTTAGAGCATATTCTACTAACGCGACGTTAATCATTTCTTGACGCATGACGTGACGATTAGGTAGCTTGCCGCAATAGATAAATTCACAATTACCATTTGCGTAACGTAACAACCTAGGATTAACTAATCGATCGTATAAAATGACGTCAGCTTTTTCAATACAACGTATTCCTTTTTCTGTAATTAATCCGATATCACCAGGTCCTGCTCCAACAAACGATACAAATCCATTCATTTTATTAGCCTCCTAGAAAGTGATGTACACTTCCCCATTTATTACTTCTGTCTCGTAAACTTCTACTTTCCCCTCATCTGGAGGTTGTACTTCCCCAGTGATGAGCGATACTCTCCAATCCTTTAATGGACAATAAACATATTCTCCTGAAACGATTCCTTCCGCTAACGGTCCGTTCGTATGTGGACAACGACTTCCTATCGCTCGTACATCTCCATTACTTAAATGAAAGAGTGCGATGGATACACCGTTTATTTCTACTTCTTTTCCAATAAGTTTTGGAAGATCCTTCAAATCTATTACTTTTATTTTTGTAGCAATCATTATAGGGCCCCTCCTTATTTTCTCGTCACTTCATATATTTTTTTATTATCTGTTTTACTCATTTTGCTCCATGCCTCTTCATACGTAGCACGAGCTTGGTCAAATTTTTCCACTAATTCATTTCGGCGAGTCTCATCAAGTAACACTTTTCTAATGTGCGTTACACCTAGACGCTCCACCCACGGTGCAGTACGCTCCCCATACACACCAGTTTCACGGTAATATTGCATATACGCTTTCGCAAATAAGACTACTTCATCTTCTGTTCTCACTGTTGTTAGAAGATCACATTCACGCACTTCGGTACCGCCATTTCCACCTACATACAGCTGATAACCGTTTTCTACACAAACGACTCCATAATCTTTTGTTAACACTTCTGCACAGTTACGTGGGCAACCGGTAACACCCATTTTCATTTTATGTGGCGTATCTACCATTTCTAATTCTTGCTCTAAACGAATTCCTAAACCTAGTGAATCTTGTGTACCAAATCGGCAGAATCTTGAACCTACACAAGATTTTACGTTACGTAATGATTTTGAGTATGCATAACCAGAACTCATTCCTAAGTCTTGCCACACTTGCGGTAAATCTTCTTTTTTCACACCGTATAGTCCAATTCGGCTAGCACCTGTGACCTTTACTAATGGAACTTCGTATTTCTTCGCTACTTCTCCCATACGAATTAACTCATCCGCCGTTGTTGTTCCCCCGTACATACGAGGAATAACAGAGAATGTCCCGTTATTTTGGATGTTTCCTTCCATACGTTCGTTAACGAAACGAGATGCTTTGTCATCTTCGTACGTTTCAGGATAAAGCATACGCATATAATAGTTCAGAGCCGGACGACATTTGGAGCATCCTTCTGGGTTTGAAAATTCTAGAACATAGCGTACTTCTACTGGAGATTGAAGACCTTTTTCTTTTATTTGCTCTACTACTTCATCACGGCTTAACGAAGTACATTCACACATTCCCGTTGTTTGTGCAGCTGCATCAAATGAATCACCAAGTGTATGAGCTAAAATATCTTCTACAACTGGTTTACATTTACCGCAAGAGCCTCCAGCTTTTGTACATTTTTTTACATCTTCATACGTTGTTAATCCTTGCTCTAAAATTGCTTGAACGATGTTTCCTTTCGTAACCCCGTTACAGCCACAAACAGTTTCTTCCGCAGGCATTTCCGCTACGAGACTAGCATTATCTCCTTCACCTGCTTTTTGTAAGATTGAAGCTCTCGTGAACTCAGAAATGTCAGTCCCTTTTTTCATCATGGAGAATAAGCGATTCCCGTCTGACGTGTCTCCATACAATACGATTCCAACAATTTTATTTTCTTTCACGAGTACTTTCTTATAAACTTTTGCCGCTGTGTCATGTACGACAATCGCGTCTGTATCATCATTTTCAAGTATTTGACCTGCCGAGAATAAGTCACAACCTGAAACTTTTAATTGAGTGGATAATAAGCTACCTTTATAACCTTCTGTCGGATTACCTACTAAATAGTCAGCTAGTGCAACACCTTGCTCGTAAAGAGGAGCTACTAAACCGTAAGCAATTCCGTTATGCTCCGCACATTCTCCTACTGCATAAATAGATGGAGCAGAAGTTCTCATCACATCATCAACGATAATGGCACGGTTTACTTCAAGCCCAGCTTCGTTTGCTAGGGCTATATTCGGACGAATACCAACCGCCATCACGACTAGGTCACATTCAATAGTCGTGCCATCGCTAAATTTTAAGCCTTCTACATGTTCTGTTCCTAAAATTTCAGATGTTTGCTTTTCCATTAAAAACTTCATACCTTGTTTTTCAAGGTCTTTTTTCAGTAATCTTGCTGCTGGAGCGTCTAATTGCTGATCCATTAATGTTGATAAAAGGTGTACAACGTGCACTTCCATTCCTTGATCTATTAATCCGCGTGCTGCTTCTAAACCGAGTAGTCCTCCACCAATGACAACGGCTTTAGACTTCGTTTTTGCCATTTCTATCATTGTTTCTGTATCTTTCATCGTACGGAAACCAATAACGCCCTCTAACTCGCTTCCCGGAATTGGTAAAATAAAAGCGCTAGAGCCAGTTGCGATAATGAGCTCATCGAAATAAATTGTCCGCTGTTTATCAGTAGTAACATACTTTTTATTTTTATTAATTTGAACTGCCTTTTCGCCCGTATACAGTGTAATCCCATTCTCACGGTACCATGACCATTCGTTCATAATGATTTCATTCATGTTTGCTTTTCCTTGTAGTACATTGGAAAGCATAATACGGTTATAATTTGGATGTGGCTCGTCCCCTATAATCGTTATTTCAAACCGATCCTTATTTCTTTTTAATATTTCCTCGATACAGCGAATTCCTGCCATGCCGTTACCTATCATTAAGAGCTGCTTCATATTCGTTCCTCCTCTAGCGCGTCCATTTCAAAAAAGTTTGCTCAATATTTCACAAGTATCCTTAAAAAAATATGACTCACACCAACTTGCTCACCTTTTCACAAGTTAGGTTGTTAGTTCTTTATGGTTTTATTATATATCGTGTTAGCAGATCTGTTTGTGCTATTTATCACACTTGAATTAATTTTTGTTCATTGGTTATCTTACCCTCTTTATTGTAAAATGAAAAAATAAGTATGTGTAAGGAGCGAGTTCATCTAGTGAAGAAAGACTATGGAGTATTAGTTATTGCACATGGTACGAAAAATAACCAAGCTAAAATACTGATAGAAAATACTGTTCAAGCTGTTCAAACACCTTTTCCAAAAACGATAGCGTACTTAGAATTTGATAAAGAACAAACTATCTCGAGTGGTATAAGCTTATTAGAAAATATAGGCGTAAACAAAATTATTATCATTCCTTTATTTGTTTCATCAGGAAGTACTCACCTTAATGAAATAAAATATATGCTTGGATTAGATCATTCAACGAACCATCCTGAAATTCAACAAATATCTATAAACACTCCTATTTTATGGTGTAGTCCTATGGATGATGACCCAATTTTGTTCAAATTAATTTTTGAGCAAATAAATATGTTATCCAGCAATTCAAGTGAAGAAAATCTATTACTTATCGCCCATGGAAGTGAACAGGCTTATAATAATCATATTTGGAAACAGCTTTTAGAGAAATTAAAACAAAAAATCGAACATCACTACTCTTTTTCTGCCATTAGCTATGCAACTCTACACCCTGATAATGTTACATTCGTTGCAAAGAGATTATTACGAAATGGAAAAAAACTAATAGCTATCCCGCTCGTTATTAGCCAAGGCTACTTAACAGAAAAAAAGATACCATCTAAGTTAGATGGGTTAGACGTAATGTGGAATGGTCAAACGTTAATCCCTCATCCTCTTATGACTTCATGGCTTGAAGCTAAAATTTCTGAGAGAATTGTTCAGGAGGAAGAAAGATGACAACACCATTAATGATTAAATTGGATGCGAAAAAATGTGTTATTTTTGGTGGTGGAAAAGTTGCAACGAGAAAGGTGAAATTTTTGCTAGAGGAAGGGGCCGACCTCACCATTATTAGTGAAAACATTTCAGAAGAATTACAAGCACTTATCCCTCGTTTTCACTATGTAAATATATCGATAAATAATTTTGATGAAATACTCACATACATCCCAACTAACTGTTTCCTGGCCGTTGTCGCAACAAACAACCGAGAGTTAAATGAGAGAATTGCAAATAAAGTTAGTATTCATGTTCCTTTAATCAATATAGTAGACAATCAGTACAGCAGTAACTTCTACTTTCCTGCTTACATCAAACAAGGTCATCTTAAGATTGCTGTAAGTACATCCGGTGCAAGTCCAAAATTAGCAAAAACAATAAAACAGCATTTACAAAAGGAATTTGGACCTGAATATAAAGATTATTTGGAGCAGTTACAAACAGAACGTGAATGGGCACTTCGTAACTTACATACCGAAACAGAACGAAAAGCTCATTTACAAAAGATCACTAAATTCCCGTTAAACAAGGAGAGGTAAGAATGAAAGAAATAGAAAAAGCAATTATTGATAATTATCAAAAAGAAGAAAACATGATGATTTTAGTGTTTGCACAATGGTGTATAAACAACAATTTAGATCCTGTTTCTCTATACTCCAAAGCTTATCCTGGACAAGTAGACAATATTGCATTAGCACAAGCGATGGAGTTAACAGTCGATAAAGAAGAGGCTGGAGAGATTTCTAACGAGACGTTGTTAGCGGTCCTATCATTATTTGGTAATGACGACTTAGCCTTTGTCGTGTCAGAAGAAATAGAAAAATTGAAGAGGAAATAGTATATAAATAGAGCTAGGTTATCCCGAAAAAGTCGCTAACTACATGTTAGCGACTTTTCAATCTTTTCCAATAGGTAAAAGCACTTCTACTACTGCTCCACCTTGCTCATTATTATAAAGGTTTAATGTCCCACTATGAATGGTTTCGACAATTCTTTTACAAATCATAATTCCTAAACCATTCCCATTTTCTTTCGTTGTAATAAAAGGCTTTCCCACACTTTCTAATATTTGCTTTGGAAAACCACAACCATTATCTACAAAACGAATTAAAATGAAATTATTCGAATTCTTTTGTACAGAGATGTGAATATTCCCATTAGGTTCCAGTGCTTCAACACTATTCATGACGATATTAATGAAAACTTGCTTTAATTGATTGCCATCGCAGTATATACGTGGTATCTCCATATAATCTTGAACTATTTCAATATTTTTCTGAATAGTAAAACTCGATAATAAGACATCCATTTCTTGTAATAGAGTTTTTACATCATACCACTCTTTAGCACGTTCAGTAGGTCTTGCGAGTACTAAAAATTCGTTTGTAATCTCATTTATTCTCTCAATCTCTTTAAGGATAACAGACAAGTATCGACTATCTAATTGGTCTTCTTGTATAAACTGCATAAACCCTTTTATGGTCGTTAGCGGATTTTTTATTTCATGTGCAACACCTGCTGCTAACTGTCCAACGATAGATAACTTTTCTGCATTTTGGATATAACATTCTGTCTTTTGGTACTCTGATATATCATGGATTTGGATCAAGGTTCCTTGTGGGAATGGAAAATAATCTACTAAACAAGTAAGGTTTTCTTCCTCATTTGTTAAGACCACTTTATTTCCCCGGATAGCTTCTCCCCGACTGAATAATACATATAGTTCATTAAACGGCGCTAAGTCTTGAATAAGAGTTTCCTCTTCTTTAATACTCTGAATCATCGCTTGCGCTTTCGGATTTACTTTTACAACCTTCCCATCTTTATCAATGACGATGTAACCCGTATTAGCTTGCTTTAGTATCATTTCATTCATTTCATCTAAATAACGATTTCTATCCAATAGTTCTAATTCACGTTCAATAAAATCTACTACTGTTTCTAAAGATGTTAGAATCATAGGATGTGCATTATTTAAAAAAGTCATGATAGATATCGTGCCTATTAGTTTTTCATTCACATGTAACGGAACACTATAACAAGCCGATTGATGAAGAAATTCATGATAATGGTCCGTTCCAATCAATTGAACTGGGATTTCTAAGTCAATTGCCGCTCTAATAGAACTAATTCCTACTAGCTCTTCTTTAAACTGTACTCCCATTTGTAAACCAACTTGGTGAACAACTGTTTCTTCTAAGCTTTTATCCCCCAAGTAGTCAATAAAATTCCCATCGGCATCAGTCACTGTAACTAATACCGGGATACCACTATTTCTATAAATAAATCTTTCCATAAACGTTTGGATAACTGCCAACCGTTCTTTATATTCATCTCTTATTCTATTAAGTTCATTCCATGATATTTTCGTAAAAGAAGGGATTAATTTTGGGTCTAGTTTATTTTCAATACAACGGTGCCTTACTTTTGCTAAATATTCATTTAACATTATTTTTAGAACCAACCTTTTTTATTATTTCAATAATTATCAATTATAACTTTTTATTACATTTTCTGCATTATCTTATTATTGGTATTACCGAATAAAGGATAAAAAGCTAACCGTATAAAATACGATTAGCCAGTAAGTTACGTTGTCTTTAGCCAATTTTGTAATACATTTAAAAATTGATCTGGGTCATCTAGCATCCCCATGTGAGACGTATCCGTTTCTACCACTGTTACGTAGGAAGATGGGTTTGATAATTTAAATTTCCCATCCCAAGGATCTTTTGTTCCTTTAATAATTTGTAGAGGAATATCAACTGTATCGAGCATTTGCGTTTGATCTGGACGATCTCGCATCGCTTCAAGTGCTCTTATTGCTCCTTCTTCCGAGGCTTGCTCTCCAAGAACCATCGCAAAATGAATATCTTCTTCATTCGCATCCATTGAGAAATACCTCGGTATCCGACTGTCAGCAAATGCTTTTATTCCAATTTGTTTAATAACATCGATATTTTTTGTGTGTTCCACTTTAGAAAGCTCATCATCCTCTGCAGGTGTAGAATATACAGCAACTGCTTTCGTAACATTGGAGCGATATTTATCTACTGCAGCGTATGTAATATATCCGCCAAAAGAGTGACCAATCCAAGTAGCTCGTTCCACCCCAAGTAAATGGAGAAGTTGAATTATTTTTTCTGCGTAATGATAAACATTATGAATGTTTGCTTCCATCGGTTGTGACTTCCCGTGGCCTGGTAGGTCTACAGCAATTACATCGTAGTTTAATGATAGTTCTTCCATAATTTTATCAAATATACGATGTGTGCCGAGAAAGCCGTGAATAAGAACGAGTGGTTCACCTATTCCTTTTCTTTGAAAATATAACATAGTTTCAATCACCTATCGTTATTTTAGCTATAAAGAAGTGGAAATATACTAAAGTGATGTATGCCAAGAGTTTTAAAAATCGACTTTCTTTATTTATTCTCTTCTTCCCATTTTGCTAATTCTTCACGTACGATTGGCGCGACTTCTTTTCCTAACAGTTCGATTGCTTTCATTACATCATCATGTGGCATTGTGCCGACCGGTACGTGGAGCATAAATCTTGTTACTCCAACGTTTTTACGGAGGTGAATTATTTTTTCTGCAACTGTCTTTGGATCACCAACATATAACGCACCTTCTAAACTACGTGCTGAATCAAATGCATTTCGATCATATCGTCCCCAGCCACGTTCTTTCCCTAGTTTATTCATTGCTTGCTGAGTAGATGGGAAAAATTTATCCGCAGCCAAATCTGTTGTTTCTGCAATAAATCCGTGTGAGTGAGAAGCAACCGGGAGTTTAGATACATCGTGTCCAGCATGTTCAGCCGCTCGTTTATATAGATCAACAAGTGGTCTAAATTGGCGAGGACTTCCGCCGATAATCGCTAGTACAAGTGGTAACCCCAATAATCCGGCACGCATAACCGATTGTGAGTTTCCACCACTTCCAATCCAAATTGGTAACGGATCTTGTACTGGTCGTGGATAGACACCTAAATTGTCAATTGCTGGTCGATGTCCACCTCTCCACGTAACTTTCTCAGACTGTTGGATTTTTAATAATAGTTCTAAGTTTTCTTCAAATAGCTCATCATAATCTTTTAAGTCAAAACCGAACAACGGAAACGATTCAATAAACGAACCCCTACCTGCCATAATCTCTGCTCGTCCATTTGAAATCGCATCAACTGTAGCAAAGTCCTGGAATACCCTCACAGGATCCGCCGAGGAAAGAACCGTTACAGCACTTGTTAACCGAATCCGCTTTGTTCGAGCAGCTGCTGCCGCTAATATTATTGCTGGTGCAGAAGCAGCATAGTCTTCTCGATGATGCTCCCCAACGCCAAATACATCTAAGCCAATTTCATCTGCTAAAACTATTTCTTCTACCACTTCACGAATTCGTTGCGCATGGCTTATTACTTCACCAGTATGTGGATCAGGTGTTGTTTCAACAAACGTACTTATTCCTATTTCCATTTTAGATCCTCCTAATAAACGACTTTATATATGTACATGTTTATCTATATCTTTTCACGTCATTATAACATTCTGTATAAAAAAATATCCTTAATTTGCTCTTTGAAGTTGACAAAATACTCTTACGGTGTAAAATTACACTATAAGGATAAATTAACCATAAGGTGGGACGATTAATTGAAAAGATTTATTCGCATTTTCCTGATAACAACTTCAATCATTGGTATCTCGTTTATTGTGTTTGGTTACACACTATTTAATGGACTTCCATGGAAGAAGCATACTGTTGCTAGTGAATTAGAGGCTTATGTCGAAGAAAAGTACGATATTGAAGTAAAAGTGAAGGAAAAAACGTATAATTTTAAAGATGGAAATTATGGAATAATCGCTAGTTTACAAAATCAACCTAACATTACGTTTAGGGCAGAAAAGCTAAGTTCTCGAAAAGATGTAATCTTTGACTACTACCCCGAAGCAATTTGGGTGGAGGAAATAAACTCAGAATTGGCTCCAATACTAAATGAAAACTATCCAAAGGACTTCATTTTCATAGATGCTGTTTATGGTTCTGGACAAGAGATGAACATGAAAAAACAGATTGTTAGTTATAAAGTGGTTCCACATCCATTTTTTGTTCATATTAACGTGGACGAACCAATTAGTGAAGAGCATATAAATAATTATTATGAAATCGTTAAATTCCTACAGGTAAGAAAAATTTCTAATATAGAATTATCAATGGGATTTTCTACTGAAGAAATGAAAGACTCTTCTCAAAAACCAACCTTTACAACAATCCGTATTGAGGCACATAATATTAATAGCATTCAAAAGAAAGAAGATGTTTATAATTTTATAGAAACTTATTAAGGAGATATTGTCTTGAATCGAGAAGAATTAATCGAAATTGTCACTAGTAAGTTAAAACTAATCCGAACAGAACAACAATATACTCAAGATAAAATGGCAGATATGATCGGTATATCAAAGAAAACACTCGTACAAATTGAAAAAGGTCGGATGCAAGCCGGTTGGACTACTACGATTGCCATTTGCTCTCTCTTTCGTGATAGCGAAATATTAACTAGCACACTCGGTGATGACCCTCTCGTACTTGTGCAAACTATTGCTTTTGATTCTTACGCTACTACAAAGACGAGAACACTTGGAGGAAAGATTTGGTGGAGGGAAATTCAACGAGAAGGTGAATATATTCTTCAACAAAATGTTGTTAGCAATCACTATCGAATTATAAATAATGATTATTTTCGAGTTTTTAGTTCGTTTAATATAGAGGATGCGATGAAGCGATTAACAGAACTTTCATAAGTAAAAGCCATCATTCAAGATGGCTTTTATTGTAATAATTGCTTAAGTATGTCAACTTGTTTTCGGCTAGTATTAATGACTTCTTCTGCTATTTGCTTGCTCTCCGGATCAAGATCTCCTTTTACAACCTCTTCTGAATACTGGACACCATAGTTATCTAGCCCTTTTACGGCATCTTCTAACAGTTGATGGGGATTATCAGAGAGCATTGCTTTATGCATATAGCTGTGCATTTTCCCTGTAAACCCTTCACTATCTGCTGGCACCCCACCGAGGTTTTGGATTCGTTCTGCTAGTTTTTGTGCATTTTCTTTTACTTCTTGCTGCATGGATTGGAATGTTTTCTTAAGTTCTTCATCTTCTACTTGTTGTATGTAGTGCTCGTATGAACGAATACCCATAAATGTTCCCCTTAGTAGTGTGTTCAATTCTTCTATTACAACTTCGTTTTCTGTCATTGTTTTCACTTCCTTTCTTTTATTATTTCCGGTTAATCGGAAAAACTCTCATATTTTTCTTATCTACATTGATGGACTTGACTGACTCACAATGTTTGTCCTTGTCGCTGAATTTTGAACGGGTGTTGCACCAGTTTGAGACAGTGTTGCACCAACTTTGGGGCTTCGTTGCACCAGTTTTTCAGGGTGTTGCACCAGAGATTTCTGGTTGCTGACTTTTAACCAGTTGTTGCACCAGTTGGGGACGGCGTTGCACCAACTTTGGGGCTTCGTTGCACCAGTTTTTCAGGGTGTTGCACCAGTTGGGGACGGCGTTGCACCAACTTTGGGGCTTCGTTGCACCAGTTTTTCAGGTTGTTGCACCAGAGATTTCTGGTTGCTGACTTTTAACCAGTTGTTGCACCAATTTGGGACGGCGTTGCACCAACTTCGGGGCTTCGTTGCACCAATTTTTTAGTTTGTTGCACCACAGGGACGGTCTTGCTGACTTTTGATCGCTGGTTGCAACATTTTTAGACGGGATTGTACCAACTTCAGGACTTCGTTGCATCAGTTTTTCAGTTCGTTGACCATCTTGTCCTGGATAGTTGTAATCTCCTTTCGGACAAAAACAAAAGCTACCGAAATAACTCGGTAGCTTTTGTTTAATGGTGGCCGTGGTGGCCTTTGGATGAGTTTGTGATGACAAATCCTTCTTGTGGAACGTAGTAGTATTGAATCCAGACTCCGTCTAAAAAGTCTTCTCTCGTATCTAAGAGAACGTCAATTCCTTTGTCTGTTTTGACAGTTTCATCATGCTCTGTCGGTGTGTCCAAACGTAAGGCGTAGTGGGCATGGTTCCCATGCATTTCTGTCACGTATACTCGTACTAGTTTTCCTTGCGCCTCTTCTGTTTCTAGCATCTTATTGATAACTTTTGCAGCATTACGATTTATTTTACAATTCATTTCTTCTATCTCCTCAATGTGTTTGACTATTTCCATCACTTGAACCGATATTTTTTGCAAGGTCTCTCATGTTATTTAATTTAGCCGAAAGCTCCATAAACCATTCTTTATCTCCAGTAGCTAATGCTAAATCTATTAAGTTTAATAGTTGTTCTTTATTATTAACGTTCACTTCTGGTAACGTTTTTACTTGTCTTGATGATAAAAATATAGATTTGCCAACTTGCCCATCATAATCACTAGAGACAACTTTAACTAGTGCTCCTCTTTCTAATTGGTCTAGAGCTTGGACATACCCAATAATTAATTCACCGTCTTCGGAATTTCCTTTTACCCAATCACCAATTTTCACATTATTAGACATGCCTTCCACCAACCTTTTCATTAAATATTTTGTACCCCTATCATTTTGAGGTTGAGATTTATTTTATAACGGGCAGAAAAGTTTGTCTAATAATATGACTTCTATACTAAATAAAGAAAACCATACACCCACTAAACGGATGTATGGTTTTCTTTTATTTTGCTAATACGTTTATAAACTCTCTCATATAATCCGGTAGGTCTGGTGGACGTCGACTTGAAATAATATGGCCGTCTACTACAACTGGTTCATCTACCCAAGTAGCACCTGCATTCATCATGTCATCCTTAATACCAGGCGTGCTCGTTACTTTTCTACCTTCTAAAATTTTAGCAGAAATTAATACCCAACCCGCATGACAAATTTGCCCTATCGGTTTTTGCTGTTCGTCCATCGTACGAACCATACTTAATACTTCCTCATAACGTCGAAGTAAATCTGGTGACCATCCACCTGGTACTAAAATTGCATCATAATCATTCGGGTTTATCTCTTTAAATGCGTACTCAGACATAATAGGTACGCCGTATTTCCCTATGTACTTTTCTCCTGCTTTTTCTCCAGCGATATCGACCGTTGCTCCTTCTTCTCGTAATCGGAGAACTGGATACCATAATTCAAGATCTTCAAAATCATTGCTTACAATTTGGATAATTTTTTTACCTGAAAGCCTCATGATGAACCTCCTTTGTTCAGTTACTTTATAATCGTGACATTTTGTTACTCAAAATGCAAATAAATGCGTGTTTAAAACATAAAAGCTATTGAAACAATCATTGCACCTGAACCAACAAAAACTAAAGTTCCTAATACTAATGTTCTACCCGACTTTTCTCGGAAATTAACAATGAAAAAATACAGTAAGGCTGTTACAGTGACAAACAACAGAAAATGGATAGTTTCCGTCTGCCCTAACGCGATTTTTTCGATTTTATACATACCGTGTAGTTGATTAACGGTGTATGGATTAAAAAACGGCAATAATAACATCCCGCCAATTACCATTACACCAATGATATTTAATACCTTTTTGTTCATACATTCTCCTTTTCTAGCACAGCATCCACTAATATACTAATCTTTGTAATTGCTTGATTTAAAGATTCTTTAAACTCTTTGACAGTCGTTTCATCGGTTAAGTTTATTTTCACATTAGCAATCTGGTTAGAACCGTTAAAGATTCGGATTGTTGGATCATTCAATTCTTTTATCCGTTTATGTATGAAGGACTTCACTTTATCACGACGTTCATCGTATTGTTCGTACCCTTCTGTCCCCCATTTTATGTTTCGCTTCGTTAAGTATGGCCTCGTTTCATAATGTAGTGGAAGGGAGAAAATTTGGTTAAATACATCGAACGTACATTCAATATGTATATCAAACGTTTCACTTGTTAGCTTATATAAACCATTCCCTTTTTCCGCAACTTTTCCTTTCCACGCATCTTTTGAAAACTGTACAAGAAAGTTAATCCTTCCGCTTCCTACTACTTGACCAACTTCCGAACGAGTAAGGCCTGTTTCCACCGTTTGTATAGAGTCCATTAGCTTTCTGAATCGGATTTTGAGCCGCTCAGCCTCTGTATTTTCTTTAAATTTTTCTAGTAACCTATCATCCTCTTTTAAGTCTAAATCTGTATAAAAGTCTGTTAATACCGAAACAAAGTCTTCATATAACATTTTTAGCCCAATATCTTCTATTTCGGATGGCGGAACTTTTTGTATGAGCTGTTCGTAAGAAATGTTTAAAAATGACGAGCTCGTTGGTATTGTCTCAGGTACTAACGTTAAGTAGAGCAATTTTGTCTCTACTTTTCTATTCTGTAATTCAAAGTGACACTTTAGATCATTTATACATTCGTCGCTAGCATACCTGATTGTTTGCCGGTAACCTTCGTCTGCTTTTAATTTATTTTCGATTAAGAGTAAATAGACAACATCCTCCTTTTCTACTACAGAAACGATGTCTGGTATCCCAACAGATGTTGTCACTCTTGTGTACGATTTCATCCTATATGTGTTTGGATTTTCTATTTGAATTATTTCTTTTAAAAAAGATTGTCCCCAAAAATCTGATTCATTTAACAATGTTACAAGCAAGTTAGAAATAACATCTTCCTTATACGTAATTCCTAGCGTTCGCATAATATTTACTCTTTGTTTCATACCTCTCTCCCCTAAACCATTCATATTTCTTTACGTGTATGATGCTCCGTTTTTTGATTGTCTCTTCGATAGCTAGTTAGTTTTGCATTAAATATTTCCAATTTCTTCACTCTATATATTAGTACGTAAAAACTTAATATTAGTTTCAAATAATGTATAACTCACCTCCTAATTATACCTAATCCTTCCAGCTGAATTCCATATATTACAATCTCATTTTCTTTATAGCTTCAATTTCTTTTACTCAATATTAAAAAGCATTTCAAAGTTCCTATTTCACTTTGAAATGCTCTTTTTATTAGAATGCTATTTTATTATCTGCATCTACTCGCTCGGTGTTCCTTGGGTCTGGAACAAAAATTAAAATGATAAACCCAATTACGAATAGTATTACTAAACTAAAAATCCCGATAGAAGAGTTACCTGTCATTTGTGTAATCACTCCAACTAACAATGGACCGGTAACGGCTGCGAATCTCCCAAAAATATTGTAAAACCCAAAAAACTCGTTTGATTTTTCTTTCGGTACCATTTGCGCAAAATACGATCTACTTAACGCTTGAATCCCACCTTGTGAAGTAGCGACGAGCATCGCTAAAATCCAAAAATCTAAAATCGAGTCCATAAACATTGCATAAATACAAATAAAAGTATAAACAAGGATGCCAGCATATAATAAGTTTTTTGGACCATACTTTTTCGCTAACACTCCGTAAAGAATGGCAAATGGGGCTGCCACAATTTGAACCGCCAATAGGGCAATAATTAAGTCTGTAGCATTTAACCCAACGTCGGTACCGTATGCAGTTGACATCGAGATAATCGTATCAACGCCATCAATGTAAAAAAAGTAAGCAAGTAAAAATAAGAATATTGGTTTATATTTTCGAATATCACGAAATGTTTGTGCTAGACGCTTAAAGCTACTTATGACAATTCTCGGTTCTCTCTCGACATAATGTTCTTGTTTTACATGTTTAAATAGTGGGATAGAAAACACAATCCACCATACTGCGGTGATTAAAAATGCAATTCGACTAGCTGTGATTACCGTAATCGGAATTAATTCCATTTGTGAAAGGATAATAATAGCAATACTTATTACAAACGGTATGACACTCCCGATATACCCTAAAGCAAAACCACGAGAAGACACATTATCCATTCTCTCCTTTGTCGTCACGTCTACGATAAAGGCGTCATAAAATAACCCTGCTCCTCTTGCACCTAAAGCTGTTAATACGTAAACAATTAATAATAATAACCAATTGTCACTTGGAACGTATAATAAGCCCACCGTCGAGCCAGTACCTAGAAGGAAGAAAAAGAAAAAGAATTTCTTCTTCATCCCTTTGTAATCAGCAAGTGTTCCTAATATTGGACCTAGCATTGCTAAAATAAAGGTAGTGATCGCAATCGTGTAGCCTAAATAGGCAGTAGATAAACTGCTCTCCACTCCCGCGTTATCAGCAACAGTCTTATAATATATCGGAAAAATAGCGGTTGTAATGATGATCGAATAAGCAGAGCTCGCCCAATCGTACATCATCCAACTTTTCTCTTGTTTGCTGAATTTTGCCAAACCTAATCCCTCCCTATTGTTCTTTACTTTTCTTTAGTATATAAGAAGGTTGAAAAAGGAAATAGATAGTTTTGTTAATCTTTTGATAATTTTACTTTTAGGAAAATCAACTGGCACTCGTGCTATTCCTTTTTCAATGTGATATAGTGAAAGTAATGGAGGCGATAAAAAATGAAGCACTCGACAATTACAGTAGTAGATGGGAAACATCCGATAACGCTACAAGTAAAAAGAATGGTCATTTATTTACAAAGTAAAATTATCGAAGCATATAATGAGCACGGCGAGGTATATTATTGCTTTTTTTATAAAAATGATTTTCTTAACGTTAAAAAAAGTACGAAACTTCGTTTACATTCTCACATGCAAAAAGCTTTTCAAAACGGGCAACTGTACGAGGCCCCTCATCCACTTATTGATTTAATTCTACCAACTAACCGCACACTAAAAAGCATCACGTTCAAACAACTTTTTTCTAAATTAGAAACGAAATATCCCCCTGTTGAAATTGCACGCGTTGCAACTTTTTTTGAATCATTTATTCCACAAAAAGCACTTTTAAAACTAATCCAAACTAAATATTACGAATACGTTCGCGACGGAAAAATGCTAAAAAGTTACCAAGTGATCCGTGTATTATTAAACTTTGCTCCAAAGGATAAATGGGTGAAGGAATTTGCCAATAAGTTAGAATACTACAAATACGCGACACTATATAAACAGTTAGATAGTCGCTTGTTTATGAAGGATATGATTTTCGCAGAATCAGAATGGTTTTTGAACATGAAAGAAGAGGAAAATTTCAAGCAACTCATCACATTTTATGAAAAAGAAAATCTTAAAGCAGACATTATTTCTACCCACATACATGCTTTTTTGATGGAGCCGACAAACGAACAGTTTCACATGCTATTACAAAGCTTACATGAAATTTTTAGTGAGCAAGAAATTGTTATGATACTAGAAGACATCAATCAAAAGCACTCTAACTTCTCACCAATTCATCATTTCTTACTAAATTTCTATATGGAAAACAACGAACTTGAAAGGGCCATACAACTCATATCAAGCTATCCAATTACCTTTACTCATTCTCAACTTAAACAATTAGCCATTGTAATGGAAAGTATTCATTTAGAAGAAACAGCCGTTTCACCACATAATTGGCATCATATTTTAATCCCGATTTATGAATCAAATCATCAGCAACTAGATAAGATACTCCATCGATATGTTGGCATACTGCTGGAAAGCTATGATCTTCCATTTGCGACTCAATGGTTAGAGCCATTCCAACAGTTAAACCTTCATTTGCCGATTATAGCAAAAGTGAAGAAAATGGGAATGTTACGTAATGACCCTGATCAGCAATCATTACTTGGAGAAATGTATTATCAGTTTCATCTTACGGAACGAGCAATTGAGTGCTTTAGTTGGGAAATGGAGTTAAAGGAAAACGATCCACGACCTGTCCAATGGTTAGCAAAAATTTATCGTGAAGCAGGCCAAATGCATGAATATAAAGCATACCAACAACATTATATGAATTTACAAAATGGTGCTTCATAAGTACTGCCTCCGTAACAATATACGAATCAAAAAGAAACCCGTTTGACTAAGCTCAAACGGGTTTTTTAAACTTACTCTACTTCTTTTAATATACCTGTATCAACATACGTCACTTCACCAGTATGTGCATTCATTTTTTCAATATGACCGACTGTTTTAGGGAAAGAAACAATGTACGATAAGTCGTATACTTTCGGATTGTGAAACTCTTTTACCGTTCGAACTAGTTTCATTTCGATTTCGTTAAAAAATCTGTTTTCCGCTTCATGCAATGGAATAGTTGGAGCTGTCTTTAACTTTTCCAAGCTTAGTTCTTGTTGCTCTGTTAAACGGGTTACAGAGCATTCTCGAATAAGACCACTGTATAACCCTACATGAACATGAGCCTCAAAGCCCTCTATTTTGAAACCATTATAGGTTCGATAAAAAGAAAACATTTGTGTTGGTTCTGGCTCTATATATCCATCATCATCAAATTCTTCTTCCGTTTCTAGATCTTCCAAATAACTCTCGCTTTCTTCATCTAAGTTTTCAACAGGCTCTTCTAGAACGTACTTTTCATGTATAGGGCCTTCTGCTAACGATAAAACGCGTAACGCTCTCTCCTTTAACGCTTCTAGCGACAATTTTACAGCGTGTTCATCCTTTACATATGGAAGGTTGGAAAAGCTAAAGAAACCTGTGTCATCTGAGTAGATCGAGATTAACGCTTCTTCTTCCTCTTCTTCGACTACTAGGTTATCGTCGACCCAAATAGTTGATCCCTCTTCACCAACTTTTTGTACTAAGCTACTATTTACACCTAGCATATCGTTCAACGTTTCTTTTGGAGTGACAGGCGAAACTGTTTGTACTTCTAGTTTTTCTGCTTCCATATATTCCGTCACTGTTTGAATTTCTCCGTTTACCCCTATCCCCATTATGTCATGGTTCGGGCGGTAAATTAGCTGTGCATCTTCTCCTTCATCTGAGAAATAAATGGTAAGTTCAACATAGTTCGCTTCTCGTAATTTTAACTTTGCCTCATCTTCTGAAATCGATAAATTAGGATATTCTAGTTTTACATCCCTTTGATTAATGTTAGCAGAAGTTAAAAGTCCTTCTCTATTAAAATAAAGCGTACAGCCTGTATGAGGAATGAAGATATCAAGCTTAGGATCTTTTTCTTCATATGTAACCATAAAATTATTGGAGCTCCATTCATTTAACATTGTAAAATGCACCTTTTGCTCGAGAAATGTTTGAACAAATAGCTGTGCTTTTTGAAGCATTTCTTCTGTATTAGGCTCAGCTATATAACTTTTTAGAACGTCTTCCTCTTCTTCATAGTCTAGTTCCTTTTCAAACCCTACAAACTCTCCGTCTATTATATGTACAATTCCATAAAGTTCGCCCGTATTAGCAATAGTTAGTTCGTAAGAGTACTCCTCTTCATTAATTATTACTTCCTGCTCATCCAAAATAAACGGCTTCAACTTTTCAGCTAGTTTTTCAAACATATTAGTCTCCCTCTTTTACAATAAATAGATTTCTATATTAATAACGTTTTAATTAACAAAAGGTTCTTTAAATGTTGCGGTAATAGCGGAGGGAAATATAATCTTCTCCTTCTTTATTACCGTATCCTTTTTGTTCATGCTTAAATTGGAAACCTTTCGCTTCATAGAATGGAATTCCTTTCATATTTCCTCTTTGTACAGATAACCATTGTTCTTTTGCACCTAACTGTTTTTGTTGCTCTGTGATTGCTTTTAGTAAAAGCGTTCCAACTCCTTCGTTACGTCGATCTGGATCCATATATAGAACGTACAATTCTCCAACCGTATCACTAGTGAGTCCGCCACCACCAGCCCCGATTACTTGACCATTTTCTACCGCAACAAAATATCCGCCCCATTCTTTACTCGTTTGTGTCACTTCTTTTGTTACTCTTTCTGGCTCGTAATATTCTTTTATAATTCTCTCTATGTATTCATTAGAATAGATATCTCCATAAGTTGCCCATTGCCCTTTAGCACATACATCACAAATGCCTGCTACATGATTTACGTCTGCCTTAACGATTTTCACCATAGGAAAAAACCTCCATTTTTCACTTAATTATTTCAAACCATTAGGCATTTTTCAATTATTAAATACATTGTAAATTGCTTAAGACCGTTTTTTCCCACAAAAAAAAGAAGGCATATGCCTCCTTTATTTGTTATTATCTAACTGTTTTTAAAGCTCCACTCCAAGAAACTACTTCGTCTAACATTGCGTTCACGTTAGCTTCATGAAGGTCAGCTGGTTTGAATTCGCTCATGTTTTCAAAATCTGTGAATAGAGATAATGTTGGATGAGTACGAACGTCAGCGATTTTTAATTCACCACAAATTCCACGTAAATGTTCAGCTGCACGAGCTCCACCAGTAGAACCGTAACTTACGATACCAGCAGCTTTGTTGTACCAAGCTTCACGAGCAGAATCTAGAGCATTTTTTAATGCACCAGTAATACTGTGGTTGTATTCTTGAACGATAAATACGAAACCGTCTAAGCTAGCTAATTTTTCGTTCCATTGTGCTAAGCTTGGCTCTTCTCCAGTACCTTCACCTAGTAATGGTAGTTTGAAGTCTGCAATATCAACTATTTCGTAGTTTGCATCTCCACGTTTTTCTGCGATACCTTTAACCCACTCTCCAACTTGTGGACTCACACGACCTTGACGAGTACTTCCTAAAACGATACCAATGTTTAGTTTTTCTGCCACTTTAACTTCCTCCTCTGTTTGTTTTCCAAATAATTTAGCTAAAAAGCTCATTTTTTCTCACTCCTAAATTTCTTAAAGTAAGCGGAAAAAATTATTAACTTACTTTATGTAAGTAATTATATTTCTATATTATACTTAAGTCAAGTATTTTTAATTCGAAATATATTTATATAACAAAAAACAAGGTTACTATATTTATAGAACTAGTCATTTACACTTTTTTCACGTTTAAGCGCAACTTTTCCTTTATTGAGGCGTCATATAAAAAAAGGGGGCTGTAAGTTTTGAAAAAAATGATTCTGTTTATATGCTTTTCCGTATTAGTAGCTTGTTCTTCACCTAAAGAAGAGCCATTAAATAGTATTAAGAAAGATGAGGTAAAAGAAGTAACTGTATACAAAATGATAAGTTTTTATGAGGTGTCGGAAGAACAGCCATTCATTTTTGAAGAAAAGGATGATATTGACACATTTCTACATGCTGTTGATAGCGCAAAACGAGAGCCTGGGGTTGTCGATATGGCAGACCCAGAGTATAAGTTTAAAATTGGGAAAAAATATTACTTCCTTTGGATTCACGAAAAGTCAGGTACTATTATGAACACATCAGATACAAACACCATATATTCTTTAACAAAAGAAAGTGCTGAGAAGCTATTTTTACTGTTACAGTAGAGAAAAAAGGTGCCGAACATATTCGACACCTTTTCTTTATCGGAAAAATTCCTCTAATTCTTGTTCAATCTTCACTTTTATATTATCTACACAATCATCTAACGTTTTACCGAAAACTCTATCTCCGTTCACAAGTGCATACGGTCGCATTTTACATAAACCACAAAGGTTTAAGCATTCATAACGCATAACCGCTACTTCCATTTCATTTTCGAACAGATCTTCTAACGGTAACGTTGATAATAGATTTGAACTACATACTTCTACAAGAACTAAACTCATGACGACACTCTTTTCTACCTTTGACTTCATTAACAATATAACCATAAAATTGGGCTCTCATAAAAGAAAAATGCTTCAATCTATTCTAAAAGCGTTAATTAGTAAATAGAAAAGAATAAGGTCATTTTTTTCATTATAAAGGTAGGTGAATAGTTTGGATAAACAATTAAGTGAACAAACATTTAAAGAAGTGATGGGAAATTATCCTACCGGGGTAACAATTGTTACTACTACGGATGATCATGGAACTCCTTTAGGATTAACGGTAAACTCTTTTGCTTCCGTTTCTATTGACCCGCTATTAATACTTTGGTCCATTGATAAAAAAGTTTCATCCTATGATGTATTTATTAATACTGGGAAATTTGCTGTGCATATTTTAGCTTGTAACCAATCAGATCTGTGTAACCTTTTTGCGAAGAAAGGTGCAGACAGGTTCGGAAACTCCGATTGGGAACTTAGCACCATCAACCTTCCGATTATAAAAGAAACGGCTGCAGTTCTGCAGTGCAACACCTTTAAAGCAGTAGATGCCGGTGACCATACAATCTTAATTGGAGAGGTAATGGAAATCACAAATAACAATAAAGAGCCTCTACTTTATCATCGACGAAAGACCGGTAACATACCAATTGAATTTTACAAATAAGTTCGTAGCATGCATTAGGGACCTTCCTAAAAGCATGCTTTTTCTTTTTTCGACATCTTTTTTGTTGACATACTTGTATATACAAGCTAAAATGAAAACGTAAACATAACTTGTATATACAGGGTGTCGGTAGATGTAAGCGGTCTCCTATTATCTCGTATATACATTGTTTCATATATACGGTTGGTCGTAAAAAGCCAATGAATAGGAGGATTTTCAAATGAGTAAATATTCCGCTCCAGCGCAAGAGCTGTTAGAGCATATCGGGGGAAAAGAGAATGTCGCAACGGTCACACATTGTGTAACGAGAATGCGCTTCGTCTTAAAAGATCCTAAACTAGCAAATATAGAAAACATCGAAAATATTGATCTCGTAAAAGGAACATTCACACAAGCTGGACAGTTCCAAGTTATTATCGGAAATGAAGTTTCATCGTTTTATAATGATTTCGTGAAAATTGCAAACATAGAAACTGCTTCTAAAGACGAAGCAAAAGTTGCTGCGAAACAAAATATGAATTGGCTACAACGGATGATTGCACACTTAGCAGACATTTTCACACCAATTATTCCAGCACTTGTTGTCGGTGGTTTAATATTAGGTTTCCGAAATGTTATTGGAGACATAAAGCTTTTAGAAGATGGTACAAAAACGATTGTAGACGTATCACAATTTTGGGCAGGAGTTCACGCTTTCCTTTGGTTAATTGGTGAGGCAGTCTTCCACTTCTTACCTGTCGGGATAACGTGGGCAATCGCTAGAAAGATGGGTACTTCTGAGATTCTCGGAATTGTTCTCGGTATTACGCTAGTATCACCTCAATTGTTAAACGCTTACGGTGTTGCTGGTGCCGATTCTATTCCAGTATGGGATTTCGGCTTTATGCAAATCGAAATGATCGGGTATCAAGCTCAAGTTATCCCTGCCATTCTTGCTGGGTTTTTACTAACCTATTTAGAAAGAAAGTTACGAGATATAACACCGAACTCGATTTCAATGATTGTTGTTCCGTTTTTCGCATTAATTCCAACTGTTCTGATTGCACACACAGTTTTAGGTCCAATCGGCTGGAGCATCGGTTCTGTCATTTCTGATGTCGTATATACAAGTCTTTCTTCTGCTTTCGGTTGGTTATTTGCAGCAATTTTCGGTTTTGCTTATGCTCCATTAGTCATTACTGGTTTACACCATATGACAAATGCGATTGACTTACAATTAATGAGTGAGATAGGTGGCACGAACCTATGGCCAATGATTGCACTTTCTAATATTGCACAAGGTTCTGCAGTTCTAGCAATGATTTACATTAATCGTAAAAACGAAGCCGAAAAACAAGTTTCTGTACCGGCAGCGATTTCTTGTTATCTAGGTGTTACAGAGCCAGCTATGTTCGGTATTAACTTAAAATACGGATTCCCATTTTTAGCTGCAATGATCGGTTCAATGATGGCAGCTGTAATATCTGTAAGTAGTAACGTGATGGCTAACTCTATCGGTGTTGGTGGATTGCCAGGTATTTTATCTATTCAACCACAACATATGGTAATGTTCGCACTTGCTATGATCGTTGCGATTGTCGTTCCATTTATGTTAACGATTGTATTTGCTAAAACAAATATGGGTAAAATTTCATTTAAGAGAAAATAAGGCTGTGAAAGGAAGGGAATTTACCCTTCCTTTTTTATAAAGTTTCGTTACAATGTATATATGTATATAATAAGTATTTATTGAACGGAGATTTTTTTATGAAAAATAAGTATTTAATGATATATCAGCAACTGGTTGATCTAATAAAAACTGGAGAATTAAAGGCTAACACACTATTACCTTCTGAGCATGAACTGAAAGATCAATATGACACTTCGAGAGAAACCATCCGAAAAGCGTTAACGCTCCTTTCCCAAAATGGCTATATCCAAAAAGTAAAAGGAAAAGGCTCGATTATTATAGATGTAAATAAATTTGATTTTCCTGTCTCAGGCTTAGTTAGCTTTAAAGAGCTAGCAGAAAAAATGGGCAATACACCAAAAACGGTTGTCCACGAACTTACACTCGAAAAACCGAGTGACTTTATTAAACAACAATTAAAGCTTAATAATAAAGATCAAGTTTGGAAGGTCGTTCGTACGAGAGAAATGGCTGGCGAGAAAATTATTTTAGATAAAGACTATCTTGTAAAAAAATACGTGCCAGAACTTACGGAAGAAATTTGTGAGGATTCTATTTATAACTACCTAGAAAATGAGCTAGACTTATCGATTAGCTTTGCAAAAAAAGAAATCATCGTCGTCGAACCGACAGAAGAAGACCGCGAACTTTTAGATCTTGATGGCTTTCATAACGTCGTTGTTATAAAAAACTACGTTCACTTAGAAGACGCTAGCCTATTCCAATATACAGAATCACGACACCGACCTGACAAATTCCGGTTTGTTGATTTTGCGAGAAGGAGTCATTTGTAAAAGACTTATCCTAAATATATGGATAAGTCTTTTCGTCTAATTAATGAACACCCCTTTTTTCACTTCAAATGGTTATAATAACAAATAGATATGTAAGTAGTTTGGAGGCATTTTGTTTGGAAGTGTATATACGTTTACTAGAAGAGCCACTGTTATTATTATTTTTCATATTGTTTTTAGGGTCATGGCTCGGACAAGCAAAAATGAAAGGGTTAAGTTTAGGTTCAGCCGGTGTACTCCTTGTAGCGATGGTTTTCGGACATTACGGCTTTCAAGTATCACCTGTTGTACAAAACTTTGGGTTAAGTTTATTTATCGTTGCAGTAGGATTACAAGCTGGGCCAAGATTTTTTCGTATGATTCGTACGAGTGGCCTTATATTTGGAATAATTGCGTTAGTTGTAGTGTTATCAGCTTCGATCACAACGATTATTGTTTCGAAAACACTCCATCTTCCTGAAGCACTTAGCATTGGTTTAATGACAGGTGCGTTAACGAGTACACCCGGACTAGCTGCTGCTCTTCAAGCAACAAACGATCCGTTAGCATCAGTTGGATACGGAATTGCTTATCCTTTCGGTGTTTTAGCAGTCGTTCTCTTTGTACAGCTTTTACCAAAATTACTTAAAGTTGATTTAATGAAAGATTTACAGGAGAAAGATAATCCAGTTAGAAATGAAGTTTCACCTGTTGTCTTAACGATAAAAATTACAAACCCTTCTATTAATAAAAGAACGTTAAAGGAGCTAAGATTTCAAAAGAAACATGATGTTGTTATTAGTCGTGTCATACGTGGCCACCGTAATATTATTGCCCTTAATGATACTGTTCTCTTACAAGGAGACCATCTTGTTTCTGTAGGAACGAGAGAAGCTCTTCAACGTTTTTGCGATGATGTTGGGATGGAAGTCGAAACGAATCTCCAAAACGTAGACCATATTAAACTTCGTAAAGTTACTGTTGATACTGACGATATAATCGGTAAAAGTTTAAAAGAATTACAATTACGAAGAATATACGGAGTAACCGTAACAAGATTAGAACGTGGCGGAATTGAGTACAGCCAAAATGCAAGAATGCGTTTAGAGCGTGGAGACGTTTTAACGATTGTTAGTAGTGAAGATCGTTTAAATGATGTGGAAAAACTTTTTTCAAATAAATCATTAACAGTTACGAACGTTCACATTTTTTCCTTAAGTATTATTTTATTAATCGGGATTATATTTGGTATGATACCTATTCATTTACCTGGGTTAGGTACTGTTACGTTAGGTGTTGCTGGCGGTCCGTTATTCGTGGCATTAATAATAGGGCACTTCGGTAAACTAGGGCCTATTCAAGCACGATATTACCAGCCATCTAATCAAGTAATTCGCGATTTAGGACTTGTATTATTTTTAGCCGGTGCTGGAACAACAGCAGGACAAGGCATAGTTGAAGTTGTCCAAACAGAAGGAGTACGTTTAGTTTTGGGTGGTGGAATTATTACGATTGTACCTATTGTTGCAGGCTTCCTTGTAGCTCGTCACCTTTTCCGTTTAAGCTATGTTCATTCCTTAGGCGCACTTTGCGGTGGGATGACAAGTACACCAGGTTTAGGGTCTGTTAACCAACTTGTTGATGCGGACGATCCGAACATTGCCTATGCTGCCGCTTACCCTTTTGCACTAATACTTGTAGCAGTTTTTTCACAGTTATTAATATTCTTTGTTTAAAAACCCTCTTAATTTATTGGAAATTAAGAGGGTTTTTCTTTACAATATGTCCAACCAAATTTTAATTGCGGTTGCAAAAATGATAATGGCTAAAATTACTTGTAATATTTTCGTATTCATCTTTTTCCCTGCCATTGCCCCTAATGGTGAGGCAATTAAACTTGCAATAATCATTATGAAGGCTGGATAATAATCGATTTGACCTGTCGATATTTTTCCTAATGTTGCTCCGATGGATGAAATAAAGGTAATGGCTAAACTAGATTGTCATACGTGTAGGTATTTTCAATACTACAAGCATTATTGGGACTAATAAAAATGCACCAGCAGCTCCTACAATCCCAGCTCCAACTCCAACAATAAGAGCTAAAATAGCCGCAAGCCATTTATTAAAGGTTACTTTATCAAGCGGAATGTCATCAATACCCTTTTTCGGTACAAACATCATTACTGCTGCGACTAATGCTAAAATACCGTAAATTAAATTGATTCCACCTTCAGACATTAATTTAGAACCGTAACCACCAATAAAACTACCAATTAAAATAGCTCCACCCATATAAAAAATTAATGGTTTGTTTAAGTATCCACCTTTACGATAGGCCCACATTCCACCTAACGTTGCAAAAAACACTTGGATTGCACTAATGCCAGATACCTCATGTGAAGTAAAGGCAGCTAAGCCAAACATTGGCGGAATATATAGAAGCATCGGATATTTAATTATAGATCCACCAATTCCTAACATCCCTGAAATATAAGAACCGATAAAGCCAATTAAGAAAATAGTTATAATAAATGCGAAATCCATCTTATTCTCCTCCTAACAACACTACCACTTATACCTAACAGGGTATATTAATAGCTAAAAAAAATAGTTGAAACTACTTTATCAATATCACCATCATATACCCATATAGGTATTTAGTCAACCTATAAAATTATTTGGTGAGCTACAGCGGAGGTAAAGAAGATTAAATTAAAATAGTAAAGGAGTGGCGTATTACCTCCACCCCTTTACTTATTCTAATTCACTTACGTCCATAGAGGCCGTTACAACACCAACTATCTCTTTTTTGTCATTATATAGTGGTTCTCCAAACACAAAATAACAATGCTCTCCACTTGAAAGAGGAAAACAAATTTTCCTTTTTATAGGTTTCCCCTCTTTAATAACATCACGTTTTAATTTCATTAAATTTATCGTACCATTGTTCAACGCAAGTTCATCGTCCCTCTTGCCAATACTGCTTTCAGGATTGAAATCAGGATGAGGATTAAAAAGCCAAGTGTATCGTAAATCTAAATCACAATGTGCAACAATCATTGGAGAATTTCTTAACGCTAATTGAAGAGGCTCACTATATTCATTAGCAAAAAAGCTGATGAGTGTACGCCTAACACATTCGCAATATTTCGGGCAACTACAAAACTCGGATTCCGAAGACCGTTCTCAATCTGGGAATAAAAAGCTCGATTGATGAACGCTTTAGATGCTACTTCTCCTTGCGTTAAATTTCTTTCCTTTCTAACTTGCTTTAACCATTCTCTCATATTATTAATTGTCCTTTCACAACGATAAGTAATGTTGCAAATAGCCACTTTATGCGTTTTCATTATAAGGTAAAATAATGGAACAGAAAAGTATTTTAATAATTTTGGAGGGTTTCATGAAAGGAAAAAAAGTCATCTATCAAAATAAAACATACATCATTCTGCATAGTTACGGTAATGGGAATATAGAAATTTTAGAAGAAAAATCTAAAAATTATAATGAAATAAAGTTAGTGACAATACAAGAAGTCCAAATCATAACAACTAAAAAAAACAATGGGAAAAACGATTCGTTTCACCCACTGTTTTAAGACATATCGAACGCCTCTTTTATTGACTATCACTTTCCTTCGACTACTTCTTTTAATATTTCATAAGAACGCTTTTGTTTATCGGGATCGTATATATAAGAAACTGCCATTAGTTCATCTACGTTATATTTTTCCTGGAAACTTATTAACTGTTTACGAATGGAATTTTTACTACCTAGTAACGTAACACTAGACATCGATAAAGCCATTTGCTTTTCTGCTGGACTCCAAATATCATCCATACTGTCTACTGGGGGCATTAATGGGCTTTGCGTACCTCTAACTACATTAAGGAAAAACTGTTGCATCGTTGTAATTTCTTTAAACGCTTCTTCATCCTCGTCTGTTGCAATGACATTTAAACACACCATCATATATGGTGCATCTAAGTATTCGGAAGGCTTAAAATTATTTCGATAGATGGAGATTGCTTCTTCCATGTGCTGCGGTGCGAAATGGGAAGCAAACGCATATGGCAATCCTAGCTTTGCTGCTAAATAAGCAGAGTCTGTTGAAGAGCCTAGTATATAGATAGGAACATTCGTATTTACACCTGGATAAGCTTTAACATACCCTTGCTTTTCTAATGGTCCAAAATAAGTTAACAGCGCATTTACATCATCTGGGAATGTATAGACAGAGTCGTTTTTAGAGCGGCGTAATGCACTCGCTGTTAACATATCTGTTCCAGGTGCACGTCCAAGTCCTAAGTCTAGACGATCTGGATAAATGGTTGCCATCGTTCCAAATTGCTCTGCTACTACTAATGGAGAATGGTTTGGAAGCATAACTCCACCAGAGCCTACTCGTATTTTTTCTGTATGCTCTAGCGTATGTTTAATTAAAATGGAAGTTGCGGAACTAACTAAAGTAGGCGTGTTATGGTGTTCAGCAATCCAATAACGTTTATAACCCATTTTTTCTGTAGCTTGAGCTAGATCAACCATTGCCTCAATTGCATCTTTCGGTTCTTGACCTTTTCTAATGGGAGCTAGGTTCAAAACAGAAACTGGTATTTGTATATTAATCATAAATAATTATCCTTTCTACCTAAAAGTTACAATAATATAGTAACAATTATTTAACGCAAAACAAATTTTAATGCTTATAAGTATTTATTTAGCTCGTTTAAAAAAGTAGCTATTATATAGAAATAACTCAGGAGTAGTTTCTCCTGAGTTATTTTTTATATTATTTAAGTTTCCAAATTTCATCCCACGTATTGACCATATCCCAAGAAAAAGATGGCAGCACTGACAATAAGCTGTTGCCCGTAATTTCTCCTACAAATACGATCAATCCGAAGAAGAAAACCGTTGCAAAAAACAAAAAGGTGTAGCATTTCATTGTTTCCATTCTTAACACTCCTTATTGTGGTAATTTTTTAAGCCACAACAGGAAGAGAGAGATAGCTCCCTTCATAATATACCGGTGTTAAAAATGGTTTTAAAATAACTTCATATGTTTTGAATGGAGTAATTACATGTACAGTAGCTTGCTTTTTTACCTGTTTGGAAGGTTGTTTAATAGTTGCTTTTTCATTATGCGGCGATGTTAACCCACTATTTTTAGGTATAATACTAGTTTGCGCTAATTCAAAATTAGAGTCATCTGTAAGTATTGTCGAGTCATAATTAATTTTTTCTATCGTTGTCGCCATACTTATATTTCCAAACAATAAACTAAAACAAATAAGTAATAACGATAATTTTATTGTTTTCAATTTTCTTCTACCTTTACGGTTATTTTTTAACTATAACCTCATCATATTTCGTTCATTAAAAATAAGCAACTAAAAATTTTTTTAAAAAATTGAAGTATAATCTTTTTAATAACTACATTCTTTTAGTATACTAAAAAAATGTGCATTATTGTTCCTAATGACTTTGAAGGGAGGTATCTATCATGATGAGAATAGTTAAATTATCAATTGCTATGCTTTTGTTTTGTAGCTTTAGTTTAATGCACTTAGACATAAACAAGTTTGAAACAAATGAGTTAACGATAACAACTATTGATAAAGAAAGTTCGCAAGCAGTTATTCGTACCTCTACTCAACAATTACACAATACTATATCTCTTCCACATCACACAACCTCGCTTCATAAAGGTATATTTTATATTGTACCAGCTTACATCAAACCTCCAACTAAACAACAAAATGATGGAGTTTTTTGTGAAGCAACAAAATATATACTTCCTGCTATGTATCAATCAAACTATCTTTCTATCTAACCCTTCTTTATACATGAACTTTATTAGACATTTTTTTATGATTGGACACTGTTCTTTTTCAAATATTAATGTTCTATTTGGTTATGCTTTTAATATGGTACAAACTTTTTACTTTAAAGTATTTTTAGCTACAGTCTTTTTGAGGAGGAAACAAACTTTATGTTTGCAGAAATTACGATAGATTATTTTATATTACTTGCAGCGTTATTATTAATTATCGGGGTGCTTACAACAAAATTCTCATCCCGTTTAGGAGTACCAGCGCTTATTTTATTTATTTTAGTTGGTTTAATTGCTGGTAGCGATGGGCTCGGATTTATTCCATTTGATAATGTAAAAACGGCTCAACTTATCGGTATTTTGGCACTAATTATTATTTTATTTGAAGGTGGATTGTCCACCAAATTAGCGACAGTTAGATCCGTAGCTGTCCCTTCCCTTTCTCTTGCTACGTTAGGAGTAATTATTACAACAGCAGTTGTTGCTGTCGCAGCCAAATTAATTTTGAACGTATCATGGATGGAAGGATTTTTATTTGGTGCTATTGTTGGATCGACTGATGCAGCAGCCGTTTTCGCCGTTTTAAAAGGACATAATATCCGAGAAAAAATTGGTGCTACGCTCGAAGCAGAATCAGGCTCGAATGATCCAATGGCAATGTTTCTTACCATTTCTTTAATTGAATTATTATTAGTAGACAATCCATCTTATTTACTTTTGATCGGTTCTTTTTTCTGGCAAATGGGTATTGGGGGTCTTCTTGGCTATCTTTTTGGTAAATTAGCAACCATTTCAATAAATAAGATTAACTTAGATTCGAGTGGTTTATATCCCGTTTTTGCTTTAGCATTCGCCCTTTTAACGTATTGTATAACAGCTATTTTAGGGGCAAGTGGATTACTTGCCGTTTACATTGCAGCATTAATTATCGGAAATTCCGAATTAACGTATAAACAATCTATTTTTAAATTTAACGAAGGTTTTGCATGGATGGCTCAAATATTAATGTTTACCATCCTCGGTTTGCTTGCATTCCCCTCTCAACTGTTCACATGGGAAGTAATGATCAAAGGATTTGGTCTATCGTTTATTTTAATTTTAATTGCAAGACCAATTGCTGTGTTTCTTTCCACTATAAAAATGGGGTATTCCTTAAACGAAAAGATATTCCTCTCCTGGGCAGGGTTAAGAGGAGCTGTACCAATCGTATTAGCGACATTCCCTATGATTGCAGGCTTAGAAAATAGTCCATTGTTTTTTAACGTTGTCTTTTTCGTCGTTATAACTTCTGCATTGATTCAAGGCTCTACCATTTCTGTTTTTGCAGAAAAGCTTGGATTAACTGGTGCAAAAAGAGTAGAACCACCGTACTCCCTTGAGCTAGTGTCTATCGGTAAAGCAAATGCAGAAATAATTGAATTTGAAGTTAATGAAGAAACGTCTATTACTGGAATGTCTTTAAAAGACATTATGTTTCCTAAAGATGTATTAATAAATGCCATTATTCGCTCTGGAAACTTAATAACACCTCAAGGTGATACGAAGATAATTGCAGGTGATATTCTTTATATTCTTGTTTCAAAAAAGAGCAAAAAACAACTAAATGAAATGCTAAATAGCTCAATACAAAATCATAAGGGCGAGATGCAACAGTAATGCGGACTCTTTCTTGGGGGAAAATATATAAATGGAACAATTAATTATAACGATAAAATACTTAATCCTTGGCTTAATCCAAGGCTTCACAGAACCAATTCCTATATCATCAAGTGGACACGTCATTATCGGACAACAGCTCTTAGGTCTAGAGCAAAGAGGTTTAACTTTCGAAATATTAACAAATACTGCATCGCTATTCGCCATTTGTTTTATATACCGTAAAGATATAGCAAGACTTTTCGTTCACTCACTCTTCTATATACGGACAAAAAATACAGAATATAAATCTGACTTTATGTTTGTTGTTTTTATTGTAATTGGTACTATTCCTGCAGGAGTGTTAGGTGTATTGTTTGGAGATGTTATTGCACAATTTTTCACCTCCATGTACACCGTCGGGATTACACTAATAATTACCGGTTTTGCCTTGTGGTTAATTCGAAACTTACGTGGAAGGAAACGGGAAGGAGACCTTACTTATAAAGATGCGCTATTAGTTGGATTTGCTCAAGCGGCCGCCCTTATACCAGGTATTAGCCGTTCAGGGTCCACTATTATTACGTCGATTGCCGTTGGGATGAAACAAGACACAGCTTTACGATTCGCTTTTATGCTTTATATACCTGTAAGCTTAGGAGGCATGGTGCTAGGTATATCTGACTTAGTGAATACTCCAGACTTAAACACGTTAGCAATTCCATATATAAGTGCCTTTTTTGCTGCTTTATTCATGACATACTTCGCGATGAAATGGTTTATGGGAATAATGGCGAAAGGAAATTTAAAGTACTTTGCCTACTATTGCTTCATTGTTGGTACACTTTTAATTGTATTTAATTTTTAAGTACAAAAGCGGAGGCGCTTCGATCGGGCCCGTACAAACTGGACTATTCCGGTAGGAGATTAAGGAAACACAGCGAACGATAGAGAGCTGATGTTGACTTACCGTACGGACGGAACGGGAAGTTTGATAGGGCCTAAGCGCCGGAGCTAGATGACTCGAAAGCGGAGGTGACTCTCTCAGGTCCGATCAAACTGGAGCTTTTCCGCAGGAGATAAAGGAAACACGGTGAACGCGTATGCGTGAACTGATGTTGACTTATCGCACTTCGGATAAGGTAAGTTTTAACCGGTTTAGCCGCCGGAGTAGACGTAAAGTAAGTAAAGTTAGTAGTTATCCACAAAATTGCGACGTTTATAGTTTCCTTGTAAACGAAAAAAAAGCTACTCACCACATTATTGTGACGAGTAGCTTTTTTTAGTTTTCAACTGGTGCTGTACGTTGTTCTCCTATTATCATCGAGAACAGATAGCCAATAACTCCACCTACCATCGCTGGTATTAACCAGCCTAACCCAACTGAATACCATGGAAGAATAGCATTAAATAGTTCATGTACTCCTTGTACAGGAAGTCTTTCAATAACACTTACAATAAGTGTAAACGCAATACTCACTTGATAAACTGCCTTTTTCCCTTTGAATAAAGGATGTAAGAAAGTTAAAATCATTAAACAAATTGCTAAAGGATAAAGTGTATATAAAACAGGAATAGAAATCGCAATTAAGGTTGATAATCCAAAGTTTGATATTACTGCACTAAATACTGTAAAGACAACTGCCCATACTTTATATGAAATGGACGGAACAATTTTATTAAAGTAAGCTGCACAAGAAGTAATTAATCCAATACTTGTCGTTAAACACGCTGCAATAACGATAACTGCTAGCAGTACTTGTCCAAAAGATCCGAAATAGTGCTCAGAAACACTCGCTAAAACTGCTCCACCATTATCTAAAATCCCTAGACCTGCTACACTTGTTGCACCCATAAAAGCAAGAGAAGAATAGATAAGTGCTAGTAATACTCCTGCGATTAACGCAACTTTAAGACTCGAAACCATAATTTCTTTACTTGAAGCTGCTCCTCTTTCTTTTATGATATTAATTATGATAATTCCAAATACAAATGCAGCTAAAGCATCCATCGTTAAATACCCTTCTTGGAAGCCTTTAAAGAAACTATCATTCATATAAGTGTTAATTGGAGCCTGGATTTGTCCAATTGGGTTAAAGATTGCCGCAATAATTAAAATTCCAATTACAGCTAACAATAACGGTGTTAAAAACTTACCAATAACATTTACAAGACTGCTAGACTGCAAAGAAAAATACAAGGTGATTCCGAAGAAAATAATAGTATAAAGGAATAATGGCCAAAAGCCTGTCGCATCACCTATAAATGGTCGAATACCAATTTCAAATGAAACTGTATTTGTTCTAGGAATCGCAAAAAGCGGTCCGATTGATAAATAAAGTGCAATTGTAAATAATAAACCATATACTGGATGAACTCTACTTGCTAACGATTGTAAATCACTTTTACGAGAGAACGCTAATGCAACGATACATAGGACTGGTAATCCTACTCCTGTTACAATAAACCCAGCATTCGCCGCAAAAATATTCTCGCCAGCCATTTGTCCTAGCATTACTGGAAAAATTAAATTACCAGCTCCGAAAAATAGTGCAAATAGCATAAAGCCTACTGCAAATAAATTTGTTGTGTTACCTTTTGAAGACATTTTATCTTCCCCTCCAAATATTTTAGTATAATAATATACTTCTAGTATTTTTATCGACATAAAGCATAAAGTTATTTCAGTAAATCTTCGATATTGTCTGAAAGTTAATGTTGTACTTTGTCGAATCAAGCACGAAGACAATATAACATGAACAAAAGTTAAAAACAATAGTTTTCAGAAAATATTTTCATATTTGAATTTTGAAATTCTATTTTTTTACAGTGTTGGGAAAACGATATATTTTATATATTAAAATAATTTATGCAATAGCTCCCGGTATATTTAAGATGTATTCAAAATATCTTTCGCTTACTGTGTCAAGTGACTGTGGACTTGTTTAATTTCGTGTAAAAAGTAGAATAAAAATAGAAAGTATGCATTTTTTATTTAACCAAACTGCGCATACTCAAATTTGGTTGGATTAGAAGAAGGTACTTGAAATCTTTACATTGTGTTTAGACTACATTATCCAGTGACATCATTTCTATTAAACAAATAAGGTAAGGACTTCTTATTCAACAGAAGCCTTACCCCTCCTTTTCATTTACGTTTAATCTTATAACTCGCTGACACAACTTTTGTATGAGGCTTTCATCATGACTAACTACTATTATTCCAATCTTACGCTTCTTAGCAATCTCCATTACTGCTTGCCAAATTTGAGCTTGTGTAATAGCATCTAGCATAGTTGTCATTTCATCCGCTATTAAAAATCGTGTATGTGATGCTAGTGCTCGTGCGATACAAAATCGTTGTAGTTCACCGCCCGACAACTCATTTGGCCATCTTTTAAGCCATTCTTTTTGAATTCCTAGCATTTGCAGTATTTCTTGATCCTGTTCTCCACTTTCCGATAATACTTGACCCATTTTCCAGCGAGGATTAATTGCTTTTTCAGGATGTTGAAATACTAATTGAACTGGATGGTATCCTACTACTGGCAATGGACTTCCGCCTAACGTTACTTCGCCTGTGGAAGGCGATTCATAACCGGCTAAAATTTTACACAACGTTGTTTTTCCGAACCCACTAGGAGCTACAATGCCAACAATTTCGTCTTCGTTTACTTCTAAGGTTACATTTTCAAATAACGGAGTGTTGTTACCATATCGGAAGGATACATTTTCGGCTTTAAGTTGCATAGATACACCTCACCATTCCGTCGCGTAAACTTCTCATCTCTGGTCTTTCTTTTTTACAATCGTCCGTTGCCATTTTACATCTCGGCTCAAATAAACATCCCGGTGGCAATTGACTAGCATGAGGTTGAGTTCCTTCGATCCCAATAAAATCATTTTGTGGAAGAGCGCGCCATAACGCTTTGCTATAAGGGTGCCTTAGCTTTTCACCACTTCCACTAAAATGTTGTACAGGAGATGTTTCGACATTCGTTCCAGCATAAAACACCGAGATTTTATCTGCAATTGTAAGCGCCGAATCGATATCATGTGTAATGAGTATTACCCCACATCCAGTGTCTGCTAGATCCCTTATAGATTTCATTGCCTCTAAAAGCACTGCTTTGTCCATTCCTGGTGTTGGTTCGTCTGCAATTATTAGCCTTGCCCCGCTTACGGTTGCGGTGGACAATAACACTCGCCTCGCCATCCCACCTGACAGTTGAAAAGGATACATTTTTTCTACTTCGTTTTTTAATTGATATCTTTCAAAAACTTTCCTCTGTTTCGTTTTCGCATCTCCGTTTTGAACTGCAGTTTGAACTTGTTTCCCAACTTTCATCAATGGGTCTAGAAAATTAACAGATTGTGGAATTAATGCTATTTCGGTCCCTCTTATCGTTTTTTGTCGAGAAGCAGTTAATAGTTTACCATTATATTTAATCGTACCGCCCACCGTAGCATTTTTAGGAAGTATGCCTAAAATCGCATGGGCTAACAAGCTTTTTCCCGATCCACTAGCTCCGACGACTGCCACCACTTCTCCTGCTTTCACCGATAAATCTAAGCTGGAGATATACGTCCTTTTTTCTCTTCTAAAACCTTTCGTATACTCGGTAAACGATACTGATAAGTTTTCTACTTCTAGAATAGACATGCATATCCCCCTTCTTAATTTTCTTTTTTCTCGATATTTAGTAGAATGCGAACATTTTCACCTAGTACATCAAATGTTCTTACGACAACGAGTAAGCAAAGGCCAGGGAAAAACGCAAGCCACCACATTCCGCTAGATAAGTACTTCATAGACTCCGAAAGTATAATTCCTATCGCTGGTTCGTGCGGGGATAAACCTAACCCTATAAAGGTGACAGCAGCCTCATGTAAAATCGCATGGGGAAAGAGCAATAAAAACCCTACTAAAATTTGTGGCAATACGTGGGGGAAAATATGCTTCGTTACGATCCACCAGTTTGACTTCCCCATCTTTTTCGATAGCTGAACATAAGGTGCGGAACGAATCTGCATTACTTCCGCTCGAACGATTCGAGCAAGGCTTGGCCAATGTGTTAGTGCAATACCAACGACAATAGCTTTTGTCCCGCCTCCTAACGTAAAAGCAATTAGTATTAACGTTACTAAATGTGGGACACTTAAAAACAAATCAATTGTCCACGATACGATTCGGTCAGCCGTTTTTCCGAGTGTAGCAGCAATCATTCCAAGTGTAATTGCGATAAAAGTACTATTAACAGCACCTAGTACACCGACCGTAACGCTAAGAGAAAGCCCTTTTATCGTACGAGAAAACATATCTCTACCTAACCAGTCCGTCCCGAATGGATGTAAGAGCGTTGGCGAAACGTATTTCGCTTGTAGATTAGTAGAAACAGTTTCTTCATTAAGTGAAGCACCAATCACGATGATACTTCCTAAAAATAGTAAAGAGAAAATAGCAAAGAATAAAGCCTTTTGTTTTTTATTCATTAGTGTAAAGGGAGAAATCATAACGAACTATCCTCCCTTATCCTCGGATCTAAAAACTTATAAAATACGTCAGCTACTAAATTTCCTACGAAAACAAAGAGGGTACTTATGATGACTAGCCCTAGTAATAGCGGGACATCTCCACGAAGGCCCGCCTCTACTGTCGCTTGACCTAAGCCTGGGTATGAAAATACTTGCTCAGCTAACACCGCGCCACCAAATAATTCACCCCAGGCCGCAAACTGTATCGTAATGGCGGGAATGGCAATATTCCGCAAACCATGACGCCAAACTAATAGAAAACCTTTTTCGCCTCTTGCTTTTGCAAATAGAACATAGTAGCTCTCTAAAACCTCATTTAATTTTTGTCTCGTATGAAGTGCAACATTTCCAACCCCAACGATACTTAATGTTAGCGCTGGGAGGAAAGTATGCTTCCATCTATCAAGCAATGTAACATCTTCTGATAGAGTACCAGGAGGAACACTCAGTCCAATTGGGAACCAACCTAGCCAAACGGCGAAAACAATTAAGACTAAAAGCCCCATCCAAAATGTCGGAGTGGAAGCTAGTGTATAACAATACCATTTAATTAGTCTATCTATCCATGTATCTCTATTCATTGCTGCTATAATGCCGAGAATAAATCCTACTACCCCTGATAGGCTCCAAGCGGCTAACATTAAAACTAACGTGTGCATAAGCCTCTCGCTTATTACTTCTGATACTGGTTGTCGATAGATCATCGATGTTCCCATATCTCCTTTTAACAAGGAGGAGCCCCAATTAAAAAATTGCACCATGAATGGTTGGTCTAATCCCCAATATTGAGCAATTTTCTCTCTTTGCTCTGGACCTACATTTAATTGTTCCGCTCCGATATATGCTTGTATCGGATCAATTGGAGAGCTTTTTAATAAGAGAAAGGATAGAAAGCAAATCGCCACTAAAAGTGTTACCATTCTTACCGACTTACTTATAAGGAAGATTAATGGCTTTCTCATTCTTCCTTAACCCATTTCCATTGCTCAATATTACTCGTAAGTGGCCAACCATGTCCGTGAGGCTGAACTCGTTGATTTCCAATATCAAGACCCTCTTTAATCAAATAAACATGGTCTATATTTACTAACCACGCCCAAGGTGTATCTGCACTTATACCTGTTGTGCCATCCCATTGGGCTTTCCTCCAATAAGATAGTGCTTCTTCTACATCATTTGACGTTAATGCTTTTTCTAAATAATCGTCTACCACATCATTTTTATAAAATCCGGTATTGTAATATTCGATTCCAGCAAAGTTACTGCTATAAACATTGTATAACTCTTGAGGGTTATGACTACCCCACCCCATCATCACTGCATTGGAATACATCTTTTGCTCAATCTTATCCCAGCTTGCTCCTTCTACATTAATAGCAATTCCTAATGGTTTTAACATATCCGCTACTACGATAGAAAGAGACTGCCTAATTGCATCGTCAGCAGGATAATAAAGACTAAACTGCGCTTTTAACCCATTCTTTTCCACGACCCCATCATCATCACTATCTATCCAACCAGCATCTGCTAATATTTGTTCGGCCTGTAGGAGGTTACTATCTTCAAAGACTGTCTCTTCGTTCCACCAAGGTAGACCATCAACAGATGTATAGGCTTTGGAGCCATATCCATCAAGGACACCATCAATTAGTGCTTGTCTATCGATGGCAATGTTCATTGCTTTTCTAATTGCAGGGTCCGCTGTAACATCATTTCCGATTGGTAAACCATCTTCCGTAAAATTACCCGATTCAACATATGGAAATGCAATTCCTCGACTATCAACGGACCGAATTGCTTCTAATCTCATTCCTTTTACTTCCTTATGAGTAAAAGTAGCCGGTATAGCCGCAATATCAACTTGACCAGCTTGTGCGGCTGCAAAGGTAGCATCTTCATTTAAAAATAAAAATGTTAACTGCTGAAAATATGGCTTGTCACCATAATAATTTGGATTTGCTTTTACGATTAATTGTTGTCCTTTATCCCATTGAACAAATTCATACGGTCCTGAGCCGATTGGTTGTTGGGCGTACTTGTCACTATATGCGTGCATAGGGACAATTCCTGTTTCAACTAAAGAATGAATAAACGTTGACTGTGGACTTTTCAACGTAAATTTAACGGTAAAACTGTTCTCCACTTCTACTTTTTCTAAGTTTGTAAAATCAACAATAGACCCTTTTTGTAATGCTGTTTCGAACGTAAATTCCACATCTTCGCCTGTCAGGTTTACTCCATCTGAGAACGTGACATCTTCACGTAATGTTACGGTCCAAACTTTCCCATCTTCACTTACTTCATAGCCGATAGCTAAGTCATTTACTATATTTAGATCGTTATCTCTCTTAAATAACGTACTTTGAAATAATGGTGACCCATAACGTCCCCAGCCTGTTGTAGGGTCAAAACCGTTGCTTGGCTCACCTTTTATGGAGAGTACTAGCTCGTCCCTCTTCTTCTCTTTATTTTCTACTTTACTTTCTCCATCTGTTGTACAAGCTGTTAAAAATAATAAAACTATCGTAATTAATAAAATTCCATGTTGTTTGCTTATCATTTGATGTCACACCTTTAAATTAATCTGTAAAATATGTTGGAAATTGCTCCCGTAACCTAGGAATTTCTGCATGATATTTCGTCAAATGGCGTTTCAGTAATTCTTCAACCTTTTTTTCTTCTTTATGTGTAAGACATGTAAACAATTGTTCATGGTCGACGATTAAATCTTCTGTTAAAACTATTTCTCTCATCGCTAAATATCGGAAACGATTTAAATGACCGCGCATGTGGTAAATTACCCCTTGCAACGTTTCGTTTCCAGCTAGTTGAAGAATTCGGTTATGAAAGGCTTCATCCCATTGAAGAAACAGTTTCATATCTTGATCCTCCGCTGCTTCTCTTTGTTGCTGTAGTATTCTCTTAATCTCTCTTTCTGCTGTTTCATACACTTTCGTACTTTGCCAATTCGTTGCGACAAGCTTAAACGCACTAGTTTCAAGGCTTAACCGAACAAACCCGCTTTCTTTTACCTTTGATTCTGAAATTCTCACAACCTTTTTCGTTCGTTGCGGTGTAACTTCAATTAAGCCTTCTGATATAAGAAGTTTGAATGCATCTCGAGTCGGAGTACGACTTATGCTTAATTGCGATGCTATTTCGTTTTCAAAAATTGTTTGTCCTGGTTCAAGCTCTAAAGTAATAATTGCTTCTCTTAATGCTTCGTAAGCTTGTTCCCCTAAGTTTTTTGTAGACGAAGATACATTATTCATTCGAATATACCACCTTACTTTTCATTTAAAAGTCTTGTCTAAGTATACATGTATACATGTATACACGTCAATAAAAAGAAATGCTTTTTGTACACAATTCTTATAAGTCCGTTCCTCTTTGCTAAATATCACCATCCATATTGGATCAGTATGGGTAAATAAATCCTTGCAGTTCCGTTTTATGTAGATATTAAGAAACATAACAAAGAGGACCCCTTCTATTTATTTCTCAATGTTTATATCTTCTGATGAATAAAGAGTAACTATTACGCTACCTCGATACCCTTTTGCTCTTATCAATATGGGTTGATTATATTGGTTTTGAAAACGAAAGTCTGGACCGTACCAACTGACGGTTGCATCTCGACCAGGTGGCACATAAGGAACTCTTCTACTATGGGAATATCTTTCCACAATCTTCAAGCCTGCATTATCAACCGCATTAAATAATGTGGATGATACTTGACATATTCCCCCTCCTACTCCCTCGGATAATTCTCCTCTCACGATAATCGGTGCGAGTAAATAGCCCCTTTCAATTGTTCGCTTTCCAACTGTTTCATTAAATGAAAAAGTTTCATTCGGAAATACAACGTGATTATCGATTGCACTAGCAGAAAGAAAAATATTATGAGACCGACTTAAATTATAAGCGTTAAAAAAGGTTACGTACTGACCTATTCTTTTTACTCTAACTTGAGATAATAATTCACTATCCACCTTTGGGTAAACGGTTAATGTTGGCACTTCAATCGTTGATCTACCTTTTCCAAAAAGATAAGCATAAAATTTTTCTAAAAATGCTTGTTTATTTAGCTTCTTTCCTGCTTCTTCAGGAACAATTTGACCGTCCTCGCCTATATATGCATTCTTTGCTGGTTTATATATACTCTCTTCTATTTTTTCTAGCCACCCGTTCGTTTGTTCACTATCTATAATCGGAAAACCGGGGTTTGGGATGAGAAAATCATCCCGATTAATAACGGAGATAGTTTCTCCGTCTTCTTTAACAGTAAGATCATTTTGTACTTCAACCGGTTGAGTAAATGCTAATAAAAACGATAAACAAAACACTATCAATAGTAGCCACCTCCACAATTTAGTATGAGCTTTTTGCTATACCTTCATGTAGTAGTAACTAAATTAGCTTTTTTGTAGAAGATTTTAATATATAAAAAAGCTTGAATCTCAAGTCTCTTTAAGTTAGTACAATGAACATACTTTTAGAAAGTAATACTTTAATCTTTATTCTGTATATATAGAAAACGTAAATACATTTCTTTCTAAAATACTGGTATAACTTATAATCTTAAACAAATACTAGAATCGTTTCATACATATTACTAATGGAGGGTACAAAATGAATTTAGCAGCTCATGAACTTTTAGAAACACAAGAAGCTTTACGTACGAAGGCAGCAGAAATTGAAGAACACGGAATGTTTGCTAGTCAATGTAGTGATCAACGGCTTAAAGGAATTCACTAATGAAGCATCAACAACAAATGATGATGGCATACCAACAAGGGGTCAACTTAATGCAGGGTAAGGGAGCGCAGATATCCCATACAGCTCCAAATTTCCAGGCACAAAATGCAAACATAAATGCACATCACCAAGTTACAATGTCAGCTCCAATGGCGAATGCAAAAACTCTTGCCGACCAAACGATTGCTACTTTAGCCCTTAATACTCATAAATCTGGTGCTGTTATGGGAATGCAATGGGCAAATGAATGTGTAGATCCTCAAATTCGTATGTACCATGTAAACGGAGCTAATATGTGTCAAGAAATGGCTTACGAAATTTGGAGTTGGATGAATCAAAATGGATATTATCAACCACCAACTTTTGATACTACCCAAACGACTCAAATGACAGGCATGTTCCAGCCAATGGATACAATGAATAATATGGGAACAATGAATATGCAAGGACAAAATAATGGAATACAAGGTAATATTCAATAATTAGGATAAATACATTTTTGGTTAGGCACTTCAAATGTTAGAGTAAAATTTAACGTTTGATGTGCTTTTATTTGACTAAATATAAAATTAAGACTTTGAGAAAGAGTTAGGTTATAAGTTATAAAAGCGTGAAGTTGGGATATCCGAGGTGAGATTAGCTGGCAAGAATAAAAAAGAATGATTTTAAAAAAGAAGGATATTTTGGCTTTTTTATGATATAGAAAAACAAATCCCCATTATAAAAAGTCTTGGCAATAACCAAGAGCTTCCAACTAATTATTAAATTTAAAAATACTTCCTCTTTCCTGAAGGTTTATGAAAAGATTTGTAATGAACTTTGAAACAATAAAAAACAATACATAAAATAAAAATAAATAAAAGTAATTTACCCAACTAAACATTCTAAATAGCCCACGACTTACAAGGATTGGTTTTAAAACGAATGCAAAACCTGCAGATAACAAAGTAGAATATAAGTAAAAATTTTTATTTTTATTAAGAGTCCACTGATAAATCATCATATAAGATACCGGTACCAAAGAGGCATCGAGTGCAAAACTTGGTAGAATCGGAAGGACTTTATAGGGATATTCCCATAATCCTAATCTAATACCTGCAGAATTAGTATATGCAAACCATACATGATAATTTAGGCCATAGAATCCTAAAAGTAAAGCCTTAACTCGATCTATCTTAATAAACAAAATGATAAGAGGAACAATCAGGATTAATATGACAATCCAAAATTGCCAATCATTTAAACTAGAATATTGCTTCCAATACTCTATACCCATCTCTGACAAATTTTCATTTTTCCTTCTTATGTTTTTTAGTAATTCTAGTTGATTTTCACTCATGAAAAACCCACCTTTTTTAAAGATTAGTCATTATTTTAGCCATATAAGCCTAAAATATCCTGTTTATTAAATAAAGTAGAGTTTAACGTTTGGTCTTTTGCACTTCCTTACCTTTTTGTTTCTCAACTAGAATTAATTTATTTTTGTCCATTTCTTCTTTGCACCTGTTCTTACCGCGCAAAAAAAGAGCCAACATTTTCGTCGACTCTTGAATCTGGTTTTAATCAGGTTAATTTATATACTTTATATTTGTTTTTGTTGCGCTTTTTGCCTGATACATTGCCATATCAGTCTGATTAACTCCTTGGCTTTATACTCGCCTCTACACACTACTATTTTTCAATGCAAAAAACTGCGGAAATTGGATTCGTCGTCAACATAACTGTTATATTCTAAATTATTTTAGAAAATAAAAAATGCCAAGAACTGTTGTGGTTAAGGAATTACGGGTATGAACCCCTGACCCCTAGGTGGACTGCTACCGTTGTTCACATACTCAACACGTCTTGGATAGTAATCACAGATAGAATGATGTAGTGGTACTAACCTTGAAACAGTTTGTTTCTTCAAATAATTCACATTTATAGAATATCTTTTTATCTATTGAATAAATGTCTGTACTATGCAACTAACACACGCCTCAGTTAGTGATATAACTTAGTGCGTATTATCTACAAATTTTAAATTGTGTTATTACCACAGTTAACTAGTCTAAACATATTATTAATTTAAATCATATTATGTTATTCAGAAGTATTATTAATATTAGATAGGAGGTTTATCATGGCACTGCAACTTATGAAACTTCTTGTAACTGCTACTACAACAACAACCGTTGGTCCAACGCCTGAAAAATTCTTTCATGTAACAACTGTAGAAACTCCTGCTGGGTCTACATTATCAATCGATACAGCGGATTTCTTTAACGATGCTGGTGCAATTGCTACTGACCTTCCTGCTTTAGCCACTGATAATAGTTACTTTAAAGTATATATTAACGGTGTTTTGCAAATGGAAGGAATTTCAACTTATACACCTGGTGCAACAACGATTGGTTCACTTGGTATTGATGTGCCAGCTGGAGGAGACCCAATATTACAGGGTACACCAATTGTGTTAGAGGTAGTAAATTACTCACCAACATCCTCAACTGATGTTGAAACTTAATAAAAAAATTCAGGGTTTCATAAACAGCCCTGAATTTTTTTATGTGTTATAAACTGTAATAAACTGAAGAATAATAGGTGTATTTTTTTGAGGAATATTGTTTGTTTTTAAACTAAGGTATCCTTTTTTCACCTCATAAGTATTTGGAGGCTGTAGAACGCCATTTATAAATAGGTTTATATATGATACAGTTTTTGGATCTAAAATACCTCGTTCACCGTATTCCTTCAGTTCATTTTTATTTGTGTAGATTGAACTTACACCATCAGATAAAGCATTGTACTGATAAGTATCCACTTTTAAAGTATTATTAGCCTGTTTAAAAGGAATTCTGATATTAATCTCACTAGTTGATATTTTCCAATCTAAAACCCTCTTAGTAGAAATAATATGTTTATTTTTATTCGAATTCATCTAGACCACCTACCCTTTATTTATAATATGTTTTTTATGACAGGTGGTAATGGACAAAAGTCTAATAAAACTAACAAGTTACAAAGAATTGGCCAAAACTTAACCACATTACCTCTCAAAAAGAAATTTTAAAAAACTTAAAAACAAATCTTTTACTAAAATATCGTTGTACTCCCCCAGTGAGATTAATGTATCCCTAAGTACTCGCTTATTCGCAGGCTTTCAAACTACTAGTAAGAACTATAGCGGATAAATGGAATGACTTTTGATAATAAAAGCTACAGAAGGCATGCGGAAATAGAGGATTCATAGGAACTCAACCTTTTACCATATGATACGCGATTCTCCACGCCGCCTCTGGAGGCTTTCCTTCCCATGTCTCAACGGGTCTTTTGCTCTCTAATTCCTTCCTCATGCCTATCCAAAAAAAGTTATATGGGTAAACCGTTCAGTTTCTCGTGTTACTAGATTAGGTTGTATATTCTCTAGTCCTAAAAAAAGTCCATATGTCATGTTCCCATACCAGATTTTCTCATTGAAGGACTGCTTTCTCATAGGAAAACGCAAGAAGGATGGAAAGAGAACTCCGCAAAAGAGTATTAAGAACTTTCCTTGTATTTTTAACCGAAAGCGGAACGATACAAGACCTACGAAACGTATTACGTGAATTGAGGAAAATATGTAAACGCTAAAGTCACACCTATCCGATTTCAAGACATACGACACTCTCATGCCTCCATCCTCATTGCCGAGGGTGTTGCATTGTAAAAGTGGCAGCCCGATTAGGACACAGTAATCCAAAGATTACTTTAGAAATTTATGCTCTTTCATGCCAAATGAAGATAATGGTGTAGCAGGTATTCCACAAAGCATTTAAAAAGTCACGAAGCGTTAGTAAATACAAATTCAAGAAAAAAAGCAATCTTGAGTAATGGATGATAGATAATACTTATGAAAAAAAAAATAAAAAAGCTGAAACCCACGATAAATCAAGGATTCCAGCATTTTGATTGTATGATCTGAGAGGGATTCGAACCCCCGACCCCTACCCTGTCAAGGTAGTGTTCTCCCACTGAACTATCAGATCGCAATATAAATTAATTTTAAGAATATATTAAATTATAGTATATAGAAGGTAGGCTTGGCAATCCTTTTTTAAAAAACTCTATTTACAATTAGTATAGCCACCATAACAGGTGGCATTTTATTTTTTATGCTTTTCCTTCAGCCATTCATTTAACTCGTCTGTTAGTAGGTTAAATGGTACCTCTTTTGGAGTAAAGTATCCTACTTCTAAAATTTTGTATGCATTGTTTTCTAATTCGACGTAAACTATATCTTGAAATGGAGTAACTGTTATTTCCTTTACTTTGCCGCTAAACATGTTACGAATGCTATCCTCTTCCTCCATGGATAATGACCATTTAGTTTGTCGGTACTTAGGGTTCGTATCATTAAAAACTGGTACGTTACTATCATTTTCATTTCCTATAGCGAGATCCACTTTTTCATGTATCTTATGTAATAGCTCAATTACTTCTGCAAAGCCGATGAACAAAATCCCCACGACAAAGCTAACTACCCACCAATAAAGCGCCATCAACCAATCAAATTCATAATGAGATGCGCCAATTACAATACCGAAAAGAATGCCAAATGCAATGATTCCTACGCCAATTCGGACGATTATTTCTGCAATTCTATTCTCTCTACTCACCCCAACTCCCCCTTTCCATCAATTTTAGCAATAATTACCGCTACTTAACAGCTGAAAATTATTTCTTTTTCGTTGTATAAGAAACGTATGTTCGCATATAATAATTATAGGAGGTGACTTCAGTGCAAAGGTTATTACAGCGACTTCACGAAGAAAATAAGCTCGTCGACATCATTTATGAAGCACATAATGGAACGATTACCCAACGAACTATTCAAATTATTAAATTAGAAGCAACATATATAACTGCCTTTTGTTATTTAAGGAACACAAATCGAACGTTTAAAATAGAGAACATGTTATCAGTATTTCCTCATAAAAAAATAAGGAAAATTAGTTAATATACCCATTGCCATCCCGCTTGTCTCTATGCTATTCTGTAAAGAAACACTTTTCGGACTTAATACAGAAGGAGGCAAAAAGAGATGAAGAACGTAACATTAGCAGAAATATTTTTACACCCGATTACACAAAAATATTTACAACGATCTGGCATTGCGCACGCAGTAAAGGTTACGGAGCATGCGTTTCATTTAGCCTTTAAATATAATGTGGATCTTGATTTAGCGACAAAGGCCGCTCTTTTACATGATATTGGTCATTATGAATGGTATCGTAACGGCAAGTGGGATTATGAGTTATATCGCGAAAACGACATTCACGCCATTAAAGGTGCAGAGCGTGCTCATAAACTATTAATTCGCTTAGGGGAAGAACCGCAAAGAGCGAAGCAAATAAGTGTTGCGATATTATTGCATACCGATTCCTATTTACCAGAGGCGCAAATAAAAAGAAGCCCACTACAAAAAGTAGTGAAGCTTGCTGATGAGATGGATGAGGAAAAAGGTGGGAACCATCATTATAATGTAATGGATATAGAAACAGCCTTTCAAAGATTACAACGATTAGATAAGTTAATAGAAACGTATCATCCTCTACCAGCATACAAAGAAAATTTGAGGTAGCCATAAAAGCGACCTCAAAACTACATATTTAAGTAATAATCATAACCGCTTATCGTGCGAAATCCTACACCTTCATATAAACTTAAAGCATTTTCATTACTTACATCCACATCAAGTCTTATTGGTTTTAATCGATCATTTTTTCGAATAAGCTCAACCGCTGCTTGCAATATTTTTTTACCGTATCCTTTCCCTCTTTCTTCAAATGAAACGGTAAAAGCACTTATGTACATAGAAGCACCTTCATTGGAAATAGTTAAAGTAGCAAATACTTTCTCATCATTTTTTACGATATAAACTTCATATCCTTCTTGCGTAATGTTTCTAGTTAACAGGGGTTCGACTTGTTTCGGGTCTCCACCAAAGCCAAAGCCGTCTAATAACAATTGTGTGATTGTCGGAACGTCACTGGATGTTGCCTTCTCTAAAAGAATAGATTCTAAATTATACTTGTTGTTGCGACCTTCATCATATTCCATCGTATATTCCGAAAAGGAATAAACAGCTCCAAGCTTTTTCATTAGCCCTTTCGCTTCCAGTGACTTTTCTGGACAAACGAATAGTATTTCGTCCACTTTTCGTTCTGCACAAACAGTTAATGCTTTTTCAAGCAAAGTGGAAAAAATACCTTTTCTTCGATAGGCTGGTGATACCATTCCCGCAATCTCCACTTTCGTCACATCAACAAATGTATATAGCCCAACAAAGCCGACTAACTCCGCTCGATCATAAGCAAGTATAAAAAATAAATGTGGTTCATCTGCTTTAGAAATCATCGACACGTTAATACTAGATGCTATTTCTAGTTTGTCATGTTCCTCACAGTTTTTTAGCAATCGTACCACTTCATTATATTGGTCTTCAGACAAACTTTTCATTGATTCATAGTGAATGGTCATAGGCTTCTTCTCTTTCCATTAAATTAACACTTTCGTCTCTTTAGCAGGAGAGCAACGGTCACTCCCCCACTTAGTTAAAGATTATTCACCATTTGCTTTTAATATTTCCACATCTTCCTTAATTTTTTCAAAATCAACATCAATTCCACTATATTCACCACGTACGAACCCTTGTTGGTCAATTAAGAAAATAGCTGTACTATGCTGATATTGGTTACCACCTTCGATTTTGTAAGCTGGTACCATAAAGGAAATGTTAGCAAAGCTTTCAATTTCTCGTTGATTATAACCTGTTACGAAATCCCAAGTAGAAAAGTCTGCATCGACTCTTTCTCCATATTCCTTCAGTGCTGCTGGGTTATCATATTCAGGGTCAATACTAAATGAAACAATTGGAGTCGTTGCGTCATTTTCTGCTAAGTATTGTTGTACTTTTGACATGTTCGCCGTCATTGGTGGACAAACCGTCTCACAATTTGTAAAAATAAAATTAGCTAACCAAACGTCTCCTTTACGGTCTTTCGTTTGGAATGCCTGCTCATCTTGATTTATTGCGTCTAATTCTTTTACTTCTAATTTCATCGGAAAATACTCATCTATGTTCACACTATTTCCAGCACCACATGCTGATAAAAAGAAAAGTACAAACAATAAGGACATTCTTTTAATCATAATTTCCTCCTTGCGAATAAAGGTGTCGAACTTATTATAGCTCGACACCTCTTGTTTTTGCTAGTTTTGGAAACTAGTATCGATAAAGTTTGTAAAGTCTGGTTTCTCCGTTAGAAATTTTAAATCAAACGAGGAGTTCGCGAACTCTTGAATTACTTCTGCATCTACTTCACTAGTCCAACGAATTCTTTCCCACGCACTATCAATAATATCTTTTGATAATTCTTGGTTTGTCGCTTCTTTAATTTGATTAATCGCAATTAGTTTTGCATCTTCAGGGTTCTCTTCAATATATTGAACAGATTTCGCATGTGCATCCATTAACGCTTGCACTACTTCATTCTTCTCTTCAATATATTTTCCACTCGTTACGAAAATAGTGTTCGGTAACGTTTCACCAAAAGATATTTCATCACTATTTACAATGATATTCGCACCATACTCTACAGCTAAAACAGATGCCCACGGTTCTGGAACAGCAGCTGCGTCTACACGACCCGCTTCAAACATTTGCCCGTATTGAGCTGGATTTCCTGTAACATGGTTCATCGTTCCACCAATACGAGACGATGTTAAGCCGAAATCTTTTAAGAAAGTTTCCATTTGAACGTCATGTGTACAACCAATCCCAGGTGTAATAAAAGTTGCTCCGTCAAGACCTTCAATGGAAGTAATTCCACTTTGCTTACTTGCAATAATTACTGTTCCACCAGAAGATGCTCCAGCAATAACCTTTACATCAGCACCACTTGCGTAGTTGTTCATCGCAGGTCCTGGGCCTACTAAACCACCGTCAATTTCTCCTGTTTTTAAAGCTGTCATAAAAGCTCCACCATCAGGGAAAGTGCGATATTCTACTTCGTACCCTTCTCCAAGTGCTTCTTCATACATTGCTTTTTCTTTTGCAACCATCGCTGGCGTATGGTCAATGTTTGGGAAGTATCCAATCACTACCTTTTCTTTCCCTGATGAAGCTCCTGCACTACATCCTGCTAAAATTCCACTAACTAATAATAGTAAAACAGCAAGTAAAGCGAACGTTTTTTTCATCTTCATTCCTCCTAATTTGATTCCTCTAAGCCCCAACGACGAGCTACACTTTTCTCCATACGTTGGAAAATTAAAAAGTCTACAACTGTACCAATCACACAAATAATGATAATAATTCCGAAGACGATATCCATTTTCGCAAATTCAGAAGCCCATTTTAACGAATATCCTAAACCTGGCCCCATACTTAATAGTTCTGCAGCCATTAAAGCACGCCATGCAAATGCCCACGCAAGCCTTACACCTGTAACAGCATAAGGAATGGAGGCGGGTAATATTATTTTCCAAAACATTTCAAAACCCGAGGCTCCCATTGTGGAAGCGGCTTTTATATAGAGTGGAGGAACGTTTTTAATTCCCATCCTCATATTAATCGTCATAACAAGCGTGCCACCTAACGTCACGATAAAAATAATGGCGGTTTCTGAATAACCAAACCAGACGATCGCTAGTGGCAACCAAACGATACTCGGGACACTTTGTAGTGCTAAAACTAACGAGCCAACTGTGTCATCAGCTGTTTTCGATTTTGCTAGCCAAATTCCAAGTCCTGTCCCTATTAAGAGGGATAGTCCAAGCCCGATTGCTAACCTTTGAAAACTAGCTAACAATGCATAGACAAGCGTCATATCAGTAAATCCTGTCCACATGGCAGGAAAAACATCTGTCGGCTTAGGCATTACAACTGGTGGCCAACCGATTAGACGGACGATTACCTCCCAAAATAAAAACAAGCCGACAAAAAAGATGATTCTATTTCTCCACGTTTTCATCGCCCTAACTCCTCATACATTACTTTTTCAATTTCTTTTTCAAGTAGGTTACTAATTTCTGATTCCAGCCTAGTAACTTGTTCATCCGTACGTAATCTCGGACGTTCGATATCTACTGTAATATCGGCAATAATTTCTCCCGGTCTCGTTCCCATTACTAATATTCGATCCGAAAGTTTTATAGATTCATAAATACTATGCGTTACAAAAAGTACCGTTTTCTTCGTTTCTAACCAAATTTTCTCCAACTCCTTTTGGAGGAGCATTCTCGTTTGTTCATCTAAAGCCCCAAACGGTTCATCCATTAATAAAACGGTAGGGTTCATCGCTAACGCTCTAGCAATCGATACCCTTTGCTGCATTCCACCTGAAAGTTCATGCGGGTGTAAATGCAAACTACTGCTTAACTGCACCATCTTTAAAAAATGATGGGCCTTTTCTAATTGATCCTTCTTATCTTTTATGTCTCTTATTGCAAACAACACATTTTCTTCCACCGTCATCCAAGGAAAAAGAGCCGCTTGTTGAAAGACCATACCGCGGTCTTTTCCTGGTCCCTTTATAACCGAGTCTTTCAATCGGATTTCTCCAGTTGTTGGCTTCGTTAATCCAGCTACAATCGATAGTAACGTTGATTTACCACAACCTGACGGCCCGAGTATGGAGACGAATTCTCCTTCTTTAATCGTTACATTTATAGAAGATAAAACAGTTTGCACCGTTTGTTGGTTCATATAGTCTTTCGAAATGTCATTGATAGTTAAAAACATTGATACACCAACTTTCTGATAATTCATATAAAGTTAATCGGAATAATATGTTTTATTATATACAGTATGCTTCTTCTGTCAATAGATTGACTGTAAATATTCGTGCCCCTCTAAACTTTCTTTATAAAAAAATTATGGTATTATATTGTGTAAAGCGCTAACAATCTTAAATTGACTCGACACTCGTGCACACTAGGGGGAATTTTTTTATGGAACAGAAAAAAGGAACGATGTTAGAGCGTACCCTATATAGTAAGGAGCTTGAAGAAGAAGTAAAGCTGATGATTTACACTCCAGCCAACTTCTCTCCTTTATATAAATATCACCTGTTAATTGCTCAAGATGGGCAAGATTATTTTTCATTAGGAAGAATTGGAAGAATAGCCGATGAATTGTTAGAAGGAAAAGAAATTCAAAACTTGATTATCGTAGGCATCCCTTACCGTGACGTTAAAGAACGTCGTGAAAAATATCATCCAAATGGCTCGAAGAACGGTAGTTACATACGATTTCTAGGCCAAGAATTAGTACCTTTCTTAGATAAGGAATTTCCTTCTTATCAAATGGGACTGGGGCGCGGCTTAATTGGAGATTCTTTAGCTGGAACGGTATCATTGATGACTGCACTATCTTACCCAAATACGTTTGGAAAAGTGATCATTCAATCACCTTTCGTAAACGAAGACGTTTTACAAAAAGTGGAACAGTTTGAAACTCCACATTTACTTACCGTTTATCATGTTGTTGGAACAGAAGAACGTGAAGTCGCGACAACTGACGGCAAAACAAAAGATTTTGTTGAACCGAACCTAAAACTACATGAGCTTATGGAAAAAAAGCAGTTCCCTCACCATTTCAAACAATTCAATGGTGATCACACTTGGACATATTGGCAGCCGGATGTAAAAACTGCTCTACGCTCGATGTATTAATATAGAATGTTCTGAATATAGCACTATGATTTTTTCCGATTGTAGGCTAAAATAATACTACTAGAACTTATTTAACTAAATAAATTTGATTTACATTTTCGCTATGGCAATAAGTAAAACTTATGTGAGGAACTGCCTTTTTCTTGCAGGAATCTCATACCTACCGCTACAATCAATAAATTAATATTCAGTATTGCCATACAAAGCTTTTAAATTAAAACCAATTAGGAGGGAATTTATTATGAAATACGGTATTGTCGTTTTTCCATCAAAGAAATTACAAGATCTTGCAAATTCTTATCGTAAAAGGTACGACCCTCATCATGCATTAATTCCGCCACATATTACGTTGAAAAATGCTTTTGAACTAAAAGATGAAGATGTTAAATCAGTTTCAGATGAATTACATGCGATTGCGAAAGATTCGTCCCCATTCACGTTAAATATTCGTAAGGTTAGCTCTTTTTCTCCTGTAAACAATACCATTTATTTAAAAGTAGACCCTGTCGAAGAATTAGTATCATTACATGACAAATTACACGCGGGTAACGGATTTTTATCGGACAATCGTGAATATAACTTTGTTCCTCATATTACAATTGGACAAAAGCTATCAGACGATGAGCATTCGGACGTGTTAGGGTCCATCAAAATGTTAAATGTAGCACATGAAGAAAGTGTGGATCGCTTCCACCTTTTATATCAACTAGAAGACGGTATGTGGACTGTTTACGAAACATTCCGTTTAGGAAAGGAATGCTAATATAATTGCACGTAAAAATAGTACAATCAGAACGAGAAAAACAAGATGCATTTGAAGTACGTAAAACAGTCTTTGTCGAGGAACAAAACGTTCCGTTAGAAGAAGAGATAGATGAGTACGATAATACAGCAACTCATTTTGTCTTATACGACGGGGATTCCCCAGTAGGAGCAGGACGCTTTCGTGAAGTAGATGGCTATGGAAAAGTAGAACGAATTTGTGTTCTTTCTACCTACCGTAAAAGTAAAGGTGCTGGTCGCATCATTATGGATCAAATTGAACAACATGCGAAAGAAGAAGGTTTTACAAAGTTAAAACTAAATGCCCAAACACATGCGGAAGGTTTCTATTCGAAGCTTGGGTATGCAACAGTTTCGGACATTTTTATGGACGCAGGCATCCCTCACGTAACAATGATTAAATCAATAGCATAGAAAAAGCTGTCCTTTTAGTCGGACAGCTTTTTCTTTTTACCATTATCTTTTATATTTAACCACTAGCGTTGCATTAAATAAAATCTAATTTGTCAAGTATTTATCAATAAAAATATTTATTGGTTTTTTTGTAATAATTTGTATTTTTTAGTCCGCAAGGGTATAAAAAAACCTTATAATTAGGTGGAAGGTAAAGGTAGTCCTGTCCAAATCCCAATTATAAGGAGTCGCTATGGACAACCATAAATACAGTTTTTAAGGAATACATCCACCCTATGGATGAAAAAGTTATTTTGAAAATGATTGATCAGATGAAGCTTGATAAGTATACGAAAAAGCTTGATAGTCTAACCTTCACGAAACTTTTTATATATGCTCAGCTAATGAAGCTTGGCAGCTTAAAAAAAATTAGTCTCAAGGTAAAAAACAAAAAGAAATTACAAAAAGAACTTGGCTTAAAATGCATTAAGACAATCTCAATTATCCCGTGAACTCTCTGACCTTCCGCCCGAGATTTTCAAGGCTATTTTGCATCACTTAGTTGAGCAAATCCATCGGGAATTTGGAAAAGATAAAGGTGACGATTTATTAGGGAAAATCCATCTTATTGATTCTACAACAATCTCACTTTGCCTTAGCCAGTACCGTTGGGCCCGTTTTAGAAATACATACTAGAGTTGTATTTTATGATGGCGAAACTTCGCCGGATAAAATCATCATTACTCCTGCAAAACCGGCAGACGTTACCCAGTTGGATGGCTTGATGGTTATTGATCATGATGCACTACATGTGTTCGACCGTGGCTATTTTGATTTCAAAAAGTTCGATGAATACTGTTGTAATAATATTCGATTCTGTACGCGCATTAAGGACAACACCATCATCCACGTTATCGAGGAACTGTCAGTAGATCCGTCGACTGGTATCTCACGTGAGGCAATCATAAAACTAGGAAAAATGAAATATCCTGTCAGGCTGATAGAAACAAAAGATAGTCAAGGAAATACCCTAGCCATCATCATCAATGATGCGAAGATGAGCACAAGAAATTAGTAATCTTTATCGAAATCGCTGGCAAATTGAACTTTTCTTCAAGTGGATGAAGCAGCATTTGGTCATCAAAAAATGTTATGGAAAGAGTGAAAACGCTGTTTTCAACCAAATTTACATAGCAATGATTACTTTTTGTTTAACCTTACTGATGAAGAAAAAGGTTAGTTATCAGGGAACACTTCTTGATATGCTTGATTATATCGAAGACTTTTGGTCAAGATGCTTCTTTGAATTTATAAAGGAACTATTTAAGACACCTGATCGATCATCTTACGGCCGGAGGCCACTGAAACATGAGCAAATTTTCACGGAAACCCTTGCACAGTTTGAAAAAGGAGATGTTCAGCACTTAGATGATTTAATTTACGATCCAACTCATCTGTAAAAATATGGATAAAGGCTACCTTCGAATACGTCCCCTTTTCCTTTTTTCTTTAATACTCAAGAAATGGAAATCAGAATATTCAATATAGTTATATTTTGGAATAATATTCAAAATAAACCTATTTTTATGAGTTTGACTTTTTCTTAACTTTTTTTTGCAACGCTAGTGATATTTAACCAACTTTTGCACAAACTAATCGTAAATTTGTAGAAAAGATAAGGATTGAAAACACATGGACTTTATCCGAATAGCTGTTGAGTTATCTGTTGGTTTTATTTCACTATTTATCGTAACGCAATTATTAGGGAAAACTCAAATCACTCAAATTACACCATTTGATTTTATCTCTGCACTAGTACTAGGAGAACTTGTCGGTAATGCACTTTATGATCCGGAAGTAGGTGTAGATAAAATCCTCTACTCCTTAACCTTATGGGGAATATTAATTTATTTATTAGAACTAATTACACAAAAGTGGCGAAGGTCAAGAAAGATACTTGAAGGACGACCTTCACTTGTAATTTATGAAGGGAAAATAAATAGGAAGGAATTAAAAAGGAGTAAATTAGACATAAACCAATTACAGCATTTATTACGAGCAAAAGGTGCTTTTTCTATTCGCGAAGTAGAATATGCCGTTTTAGAAACAGATGGGTCTGTTAGTGTATTAAAGAAACATGGATTCGCTAACCCTACTAATGCTGACCTTTCTATTCCTTATTCAAAACCTCAGCTTGCTGTTACACTCATTTCAGATGGAGACGTAATTTATGAAAACTTAGAAGAATTTCATTTAACTGTACAGTGGCTATTACTAGAAATAAAAAAACAGGGCTTTCATAACCCATCTGACATTCTTTTAGCGGAGTACCAACAAGGTAAATCTTTATACATATTGCCATTTACAGAGGAAAAATTGTAACTAATATAGGAACTTTCATGTTGAAGCGATTGAAATTCGTGGGCTGCTTAGATGGGATAATATTTTTTTAGTTTCCATCTACTTCAACGAAAGTTCCTTTTCATGGGTATCTTCTACTAGATCGTCTCATTAAACAACTGACCTTTTCCTGTTATATCAGCAATAATCTCACAATTAACTCTCTTTTTCGTTGGAACGGCTTGAGCTTCCTTAGACCATTTATCTTTGTTTTGTCTACGCTGTTTTTGTAATTCCTCCCAGTTGTATTGTGGATTTACTTTATAAAAAATAGCTTTTCTAACTGGGTCTACCATTGTATTCGTTTTTTCGTTAACCGCATTTGTTCGATTAGCATATTGATGGTACGTATTTTGATTAATTGGTAAGACATAACCCATCTTAAGCCCCTCCTTATTGATTATTTTCCCTATTATTGATTGTTCCAAACTTATACCGCACACTATAGTTTATGTGTTAGAATGAGAAAGATTGACTTTTAAAGGGGAATTACGTATATGAAACTAGCAATCTGGAAGAGTCAACCTATTTCTCTTAATAAAATTGCGAGAGAACGGTATCAGCAAATATATGAACTTGGACAACGTTATGAACTAACATGTTCAATTTGTTCAACACGAGTAAAAATGTATTTAGGTATTTATGAAGAGCCTCATTTTTACCCAGTCGACAAATCCATTAATCATGAAGAGTGTGAACGAAAAGCGGCTACTATGGAGTCGCCGATAGTCGAAATAGAAGAAAGCGCATCGTATTTAGAACAGAATGGGTTTCGAATTCCGAAATCACGTTCTATTTCTACTCAACCCTCCATCGATCAAACATCGTGGAAAGCACCTAAATACATTTCCAATTTACCAATATATTTACAAAATATTACGAACACTCCAGCGCCAGAAAGTCCGTTCTGGGAGCAACTATTGAAAAAAAATATTGTTCTAGACTTTTCCCAGCGTGAAGCAGTAAAACATGTTGACGGGCCGTTGCTCGTTTTAGCAGGTGCTGGTAGTGGAAAGACAAGAGTTTTAACTACAAGAGTCGCTTATATGATTGGAGAACAGAAAATAGACCCTCGTTCGATTATGCTTGTTACGTTTACAGCGAAAGCAGCTCAAGAAATGAAAGAGCGGTTATCACTATATACGAACCGTGCTTCCATGAATGGCGTAGTAGCTGGCACATTTCATAGCATTTTTTACCGAATCGTAAGCCACCATGAACCAAGCCGCTGGAACCATGAAAAGCTATTAAAATGGGAATGGCAAAAGGAGCAATTTTTAAAGCAAACTGGTCGCAGTCTCGGCCTAGACGAAAAGGAATTCCCTTGGGACGAAGCAATCCAGATGATCAGTTATTGGAAAAACAATTTACAATTTCCAAACGACATTAAAGCTTCTAACAAAACGGAGGAAGACTACCTTCATTTATATAAGGAATATGAACAGTGGAAAAAAACAAACGAGTTCTTCGACTTTGATGATATGCTGATTGGCTGTTACGAATTATTCACTCGAGATGAAAACCTACTACAAAAATATCAGCAACGCTTTCAATATTTTTTAATAGATGAATTTCAAGATATTAATAAAGTTCAATATGAAACGATTAAATTATTAGCTAAAAGTAAAAATTTATGTGTGGTCGGTGACGATGACCAATCCATCTATGCGTTTAGAGGAAGCGACCCGTCCTATATCGTAAATTTCGATCGAGATTTTCCAACTACAAAAGTAGTTACACTGTCTGAAAACTATCGATCCACACATGCGATTGTTGCCTCTGCTAATAAAGTAATCGCTCATAATAAAAAGAGAAAGCAAAAAAGTATGAATGCGCAAGTAGATAATAAAAAGTCTCCCCTTCTTTTCTTTCCTCACGATGAGGAAGAGGAAGCGACAATGATCGTGCAAGATATGAAAGAACGAATAGAAAATGGAGACAATCCTAACGATTTTGCTATTCTATACAGAACTCATAGTGCAGCCCGTGCTATTTTCGAACGACTTACACAATCTGGCTTACCATTTTCAATTGACCAAGACTATGATAGTTTTTATAATCGTCGCATTGTGAAAAGTATGATTGCTTTTTTAAGACTCAGTCACGATAAAAATGATGTAAAGGCGTTAACAGATATTTTGCCAGCTCTATTTTTAAAGCAGTCTAGTTTACAAGATGCGAAAGCTATATCGATACTAGAAGATTGTGATTTAGCTGTCGCATTATCGAAAATATCTAATATTGCACCATTTCAAGCGAAAAAGTTAAAAAAGCTCGTCCCACTTTTCTCCTCGTTACAAGCTGTGACTCCAACGGTTGCACTTGAAATAATTGAGAAGGACATGGGATTTTCCGATTATGTTAAAAAGCGCGGCAACGAAGGGAATATGGTTGAAAAAGGATCTGACGATGTACGTGATTTGAAGGTTGTCGCTAAAAAGTTTTCGACAGTTGAAGATTTCCTTGCACATATTGATGATATGATTGCCAAAACAACGGAAATGAAAAAACTAAGCAAACAGTTTAAAGATGCAATACGCCTTTCCACTATTCATCGTGCAAAAGGACTTGAATATAAGAAAGTATATATTTTAAGTGTTGTCGACGGTGGTATTCCCCATGACTTTGCTTTAGAGGACGTTCGTAACGGTGACTATCATTCATTAGAAGAAGAGCGAAGACTTTTATACGTTGCGATGACTCGTGCAAAGGAAGAGTTGTTTCTTTCCGTCCCACAAAATAGACGTGGAAAAAAAGCGTATTTATCGAGGTTCATCAAACAAATACTGCCAAATTAATTTATTAATTGGAAATTATTATCATATAAAATACGTTTATACTTTCTCTTTTCGTGGTAAATAAAGAGAAAGTGAGGTGCTGCTTTTATATGAAAAATAAAAAGTCCCAATATGAAGTGTATTCGATTTTTCATTTATCGGATGACATGCTGCTTACAACGCTACATAAAGCAATGAAGCTGCAATTGGATGAAAGCTTTATCGAAATTTTAATGAAAGAAGTTAACAGACGACAATTATCACTTTCTATAGAAAAGATGAAAAACCACTGAACTTATGATCAGTGGCTTTTTTCTAATGCTCTTACTTCTTTTTTTCGTTTAGCATTTTAGATATTGTTCCCATATCTACTGGTTTGTCACCATTGATTAATGTATTGACAATTTTATCTTCAAGCTCTTGAGGGACGTTTCGATTTGCTAATTTAGCAACACGCTTCACAAGCCCTCTTACAGTAGCTTCATCTTTAAAATTTGCATTTTGCATTGAGTTAGCAAGTTCAAATACATCTTTCATATTTACACCTGTTTTTTGTTCAATTCCTTTAAAGAAGTTGTTATTCATTTAAATGGTCCTCCTTCCTTTCATATGGCATTGTATGATTTAGGCTAGGCGGTGGTTACAACTGTTTTGTCTAAAACATTAAATGTAAAAAAATGAACACTATCTTTTTCCATGATTTATTAGAAAAAGGCTGACTCAAAAAGTCATTTTTCAATGAACTTTTGGACAGCCCTTTAGTTAAAGATTATTAAAAATTTTTCCTTAAACTAGCTTGGAAATTAACGAGGTCCACCGTACCAAACAGCCCCAATAATTACTAATAAAATAAACAACACTACAATTAACGTATATCCTCCGCCGTAGCTATTTTGAAAGCCTGGCATTTTTCTTCCTCCCTTCGAAGTCTAATTAAGATGCGCACCTTACATTAATACTTTATGTAGGAATTAATAGTTTGAATAGTTAAAGTAGCTCAGAGAAAATGCGCATTTTAATAGAATTAGGTGAAATTAATAGATTAATCATCGGGTCATTATTTCTACTAATTTAAACTATTAAACTAGCAGCTTTGTCTATACATTTATTATTAATAATCATAATATATTTTGAACCGAAGTTATTTAACTAACATATAAGAAAGGAAGGTATCTAGTGGCCTATAAAAGACAGCTAACTTACTCTTTAGAAGAACAATTGAATAGACAATATTTGTGGCTGACGGAACAAGTAAAATATTTAAAAAAGAACGAACGGAAATTAGAACAAGAACTGAATAGTTTAAGAGAAAAGGTCGACAAACTTATTACGGTAGTTCCATCCCAGCAAAATAATGACCCTAACTTTAGTAATGGTACTTGGAACCTCCAATTAACTCAACCAGTCAATAATGTCACAAACTCCAAAGCAGAAAATAATTTGCAATTAGAAAATGATGAACCGACCGCAAATGGATTTACTAATATGTTGAATTTTCTCAATGGATTAAATCTTGATTTTGAAAAATTATCATACGTCCTTCTTATCATCGCAAAAATGTATGATCAAAATTCTATCAAAGTATTTAATTATGAAATCGAAGTGGAAAAATTAGCTCAACTACTTCTCTCACAGCTAAATAAAGGAGAGCTGAACGAAATGAAGGATTTATTAACAGAATAATATATAAGTTTAAGCGTTATGTCCTAATAAAATAAGGAAGGCTATCCCTGTTTTCAGGAATAGCCTCTCCATTACCTTTTACATTAATATAATTTAGATGCACCAACGATAATTAAAAGGATAAACAATACTACGATCAATACGAATGTTCCGCCGCCGTAACCAGCGCCACCAACACCGTAACCGTATCCAGGGTAACCGCAACCTCCATAGTAACCCATTACAAGCACCTCCTTCGTGACTTTTCCTTAATAATATATGTATAAATGCCAGTGATGTATGGGCTCTTCTCCTAGGAGGAATGCGGATATTTATATGTTTTCACTAAGCCTATTTGAAAAAAAGAGTTATATTAACATTTATTCCATTCCACTTCAACTCTGCTTCAGAAATTGAAATCAGATCCACCAATTAATTTGTATTTAACACTTCTTTATAAATATATTTTCCATAGCTAGCAACTTTTTCTTTACAATACGAAGGGATTTATACTTTTTTGTCGAATGTTTAAGTCGTCTTATTCTAAAATTTTTAGGGGCTGAACTTATGAAATTTATTGGAGCACTCATTCTAAGCTTTATTATTGGGTTTGTTGGTTTCATTGTAATGTTTATTACTCTACTCTCTTCAGGAAAAACAATACATGGGCTTTTTGTCATTGCGATTTTTCTTGGACTTATTATTTTTGCAAACTTGTTAATATATGGTCAATTTAAAAAAAGATGGACTAAAATTTCTTTTATTTCCTATATTGGTGTACTGCTACTGTTATTCGCAATTAATATGGGACATGGTTATTATGTTAACAGCTTAAAAATAATGAGTACACAAGATGTTAATCTGGAGGATTATGAACCATTTAAAAACAACAACAAATTAGCAGTTTTAGATGAAGGTGCATCTTTTCAACTTACCGATAACTTACCTAAACTAGATGGTTCAACTGCACTCTATCCTATTTATGCTTCTTTTGCTCAAGCAGTTTACCCCAAAAAAGAATACCGTTTTAATGGCGGTGAAGTTGTTTCTACGCAAACGAGCGGCGCTTGGGCAGCATTACTCAAAGGTTCAAGAGACATTATTTTTGCACCGGAAGCACCCGAAAGAGTATTAAAGGAAGCAGCACGAAAAGATATTACATTAATACACACTCCAATTGGTAAAGAAGCGTTTATATTTTTCGTACATAAAAACAATCCTGTTGATAATATATCGCTTGAACAAATTCAGAAAATTTATGCTGGTGAAATTACGAACTGGAAAGAACTAGGCGGGGAAAATGAAGAAATCGTTGCCTTTCAACGTCCTGAAGATAGTGGTAGTCAACAAGCATTACAAAAATTAATGGGTACAAAACGGTTAATGAACCCACCTTCAGAGCAAATAGCGTCAGGTATGGGGGGCATTATCGAATTAACTGCAGATTATGAAAATCGATCTAACGCACTAGGTTTTTCATTCCGCTTTTTCTCACAGGAAATGGTGCAAAACGGAAAAATTAAACATTTGGCAATTGACGGCATCGAGCCAACTTTAGAAAATATTCAAAATGGAACGTACCCAATTGTAAGTGAGTTTTATGCAATAACAACTGAGCAAAATACTAATCCTAATATTCAACCATTTATAAAATGGATGATATCTACGGAGGGGCAAGAACTTATAAAAAAGACAGGTTATACTCCATATCATAATTAATTGCAATTTTAAGAGGGCTGCATATTCAATCAGCCCTCTTGTTTAAATATATTTTCTAACTCCATTTCTTTTCCTTCTGCCCAATTTTCTAGTTTTTCCATATAATTGTGGAGTCTTCCTTCTAGCCATTCTATTTTCTCGATATTTCCTTCAGCATTTTCATCTGTTTCCCGTTCAATCTTTTGTGTATCAGCTAATTGTTCGTTTATTTTCCAACGATCAAAAATAAATTTCAATTGTTCTTCACCGAAATCATACTTACCCATATGTTATTCACCTCTTTCAAGTACAGTATGCCATGAAAGGAGGAGAAGTTCTTATTAACTACTGGATAAGTAATTCGAGATTTGTTTCTCCACATTACTTATCTCATTAGAAATATGTTCATAAAAGTTTTCAAATTCTTTATATTTCGTAACTATTGCTAAATACTCCATATCCGTATGGCATTTTTTTAGTGCCGTCAAAACTATTTCTCGCTCTCTATTATTTCGAATATGTACTTGATCATCGAACAAATCTAACGTTACATTTCCATATGTATCTACTTGAGCTAAAAACACATTAGCAAGAAGAACATCCCTTTTTTCTAACTCAGAATACAGCCAGCGACGATTTAAACCTGCCCGTGTTAAAGGTTCATCTAAAACTCGACCGTCCATTATAACGGTTTGAGGCTCTTGTGTATGGGGAGCATCAGTAAATAAGTCTCCGTAAACGATCGGTTGTTTTTCCCGCTTTAATAAAACGTTCAGCTCACCATTAGATTCTAATGTGGCAAACTGAACGTCCGAAACTTGAAACACATTCTTTTTTCTTAATTGTTCTAAAAACTCATCAATGCTATATTTTTCTTTGCGCAAATTGCCTTCTAATATTTTTCCGTCTCGAATGAACACTGTCGCATTTCCTTCCATGAAATCTCGGAAGACTTTGCTTTTTAAACCAAGTTTTGAAGCTAGCAGTGGGAATAGCAACCATATTAATATACTTGTAACCCCATGTTTCACTTCCAAATTATGGTCCATTGAAAGTGTACCTGCAATATCTCCAATCGTGATGCCTGCTATATATTCAAATGATGAAAGTCTAGACAGCTGTTTTTTGCCTAATAGCTTCGTTACTAAAAAGAGTCCGATAATGATGGACACAGAACGAATAACAATCTCTAGCCATTGCGACATAAAACAACTCTCCTTTTATGATGGATATTGTTGAAGGTGTTCTTGTAGCTCTTTTCGTAAATTTTCAAGCTTTATATATGCTGTATGGAAAGTATTAGCTTCTGTTTCTTCTTTTGCGACCGATGCGAAATACTGCAAGCTTTCATAAACCATTTTCATGTTAGAAGACACCGTCTGTAACAATTGTTTCTCTTGCACATTCTTCACCCTTTCGGCTTAAACAGTAACGCTCCGATAAACCCAAAAATAATAGCAGCCGATATACCAGAACTTGTTACTTCAAACATTCCTGTTAGCACTCCTACGACACCATGCTTTTCACCTTCTGAAATGGCACCATGCACAAGTGAATTACCGAAACTTGTAATTGGAATAGTTGCACCGGCACCAGCGAACGAAATGAGAGGTTCGTACAAACCAAAACCGTCTAAAATAGCGCCTATGACAACTAGTGTACTTAACGTATGGGCGGGTGTTAACTTAAACACATCAAACATAATTTGACCAACGACACAAATAAGCCCTCCTACGACAAATGCCCAGAAAAACGATTCAATCATTGCTGTCCCTCCTCGTATTCAATTGACACCGCATGAGCAATACAAGGAATCGTTTCACTTTGTTGAAAAGATAGCGGTGATAGTAATGCCCCTGTTGCAACGACTAACATTCGTTTTATTTCTCCTTTTTTCATACGGTTTAGTAAATGTCCATAAACGACAGTTGCAGAACAACCAGCCCCACTAGCACCCGATAAAACGGGTTGATCGTCTCTATATATCATTAATCCGCAATCTTGGTATTGATTATCTTCAATCTTTACTCCTTGTTGCTTTAATAAATCAAGCGAAACTGTACGACCTATTTCACCTAAGTCTCCTGTTACGATTAAATCGTAATAGGAAGGCTCTCTATTTAAATCATGGAGATGCGCTTTTATCGTGTCTACTGCCGCCGGAGCCATCGCACCCCCCATGTTAAATGGGTCTGTTAATCCCATATTAATTACTTTGCCAATTGTTGCAGAAGTAACCTTTGGACCAACACCTTTATTAGCTACTACCGCTACACCAGCACCTGTTACAGTCCACTGCGCGGTCGGTGGCTTTTGCCCTCCATACTCTGTTGGATAGCGAAATTGCTTTTCAACAGCGGCATTATGACTGGATGCACCTGTTAAACAATAATGCGCTCCCCCATAGTTAACTAAGAAGCTCGATAACGCTAATCCTTCCATAGATGTCGAGCATGCACCAAAAACCCCGAAGTATGGAATCGCTAATTTTTCAGCAGCAAAATTTGTTGGTGTCATTTGATTAATTAAATCTCCAGCAAGAAAAAACTGAATTTCATCCTTTTTTAAATTCACCTTTTGTAACGCTTGTTGACTAGCTTCCTCTAACAAGAGCTTATGTGCTTTTTCATACGAATCTTGCTCCAGCCATAAGTCTGTATGTAGTAAATCAAAGTCGTTTGCTAAGAGTCCATTTGCTTCAAATGGACCACCAACTGTCCCTGTTGATAATATAACCGGTTTATTCGAAAATTCCCATGATTGTTTTCCTTTGAGCATTACAATCCGCCCCATTGCATTAATATCGTTTTAATTAAGCCCACTACAAATGCTGAAAATACACCGAATAAAAGTACAGAACCGGCTAGTTTGAACATATTCGAGCCAACTCCAAGGACAAAGCCTTCTGTACGGTGTTCAATACACGCTGAAATTACTGCGTTTCCGAACCCCGTTACTGGTACTGCACTTCCTGCTCCAGCTACTTGCCCAATTCTGTCATACACACCAAATCCTGTTAGTAACATCGCAATAAATATCATCGTTGCAACGGTAGGATTACCGGCAGTTTGCTCCGAAAAATTAAAAAAATAGATGTAACTAAGCTGAATTGCTTGTCCAACTAGACAAAACACCCCCCCAAAGAAAAAGGCTTTTAAGCAATTTTTAACTACTGGCCGCTTTGTTTCTCGTTGCTGTTCAAATTGTTGGTATTTTGCTTGTTCTGGTGTCACATTTTTCTTATTATTTGCCATCCAACTATTCCTTTCTACGCTTTATCCTGACGAAGCTTGTCTAGTTTTTTAAAACGTTTTTCTACTTCCTTTGTTGATAGATTTTCATCCTTTATTGCCTTTTTCAGCTTGTTTACCTCCAACCATATTTTTAAATCATGGGATACGATAATTTTTTCCTTTTCCCCTTCAAATTCTTTCTTTAATGCTTTTTTCACTTTTTTCTCAATGGATTCTGTAAAAAACTTTTGCATTTGCTTTACTTGAATCGCGATTAGTAACTGGCCATCCGATGAAATGGCATTGGCAGACTTAACTTCTGGAAATGACTTTGCAACCCGCTCTGCTCTTTCTTGTTTTTGTTTAATTTCCTCTGCCTCATTACCCGTATTCATACTTTGAGGGGTTCCAGTTATATTTGATCCCTCCTGCTTTCCTTGCTGCCCTTCTACTCCACAGGCTGCTAGGAATATACTTAACCCTAAACTGATAAGTATAAATTTTTTAAAAGACACACTCATTAAACTTCACCCTTCTTTTTGTTAACTATTTTTAATATTAGTTTTTCTGCAAAATATATGTATAATTTATCCGCTAATTTTTCCTTTCTGAAATTTTTTACATAGTAAAGAGCAAAAAGCCAAGAGTCTCCATAATGTATTCGGAGCTTGGCTTTTCTACTATCTTAAAATTCTTTGTAAAACAGCTTCGAGTATTCCAGCTAAACCAGCAACACCTAGAATGAATAGAACTGGCTCTCCCACTATGGGAAACATGATGAGCAGAACATACAGTAATGTTGAAACCCATATCCCTGTACACCAATAACAACTTAATAATTCTCCAAACCAAGCACTTATCCCCTTTCCTTTGATAATAATGTATTCCTCTACTTCACCTTTTTCATTTAATTCTTCGACTTGGTCTAGGAAGGGTTTACGCAAAAAAGAAGTAATTCTATCAAAAACTATTAAGCGAGTAAGTCTGAATGATGCTAAAGCTAAAAGAAGCAAAAAAAACGTATTTACTACATTCATAAAAAATTCCCCTCCATTTTTTAAAAAACTTACATATATTACAAAATAAAAGCTGTCGACGATCGACAGCATCATTTCAACAACATTTATACCCTTCTTACTTTTCTACAACCACAATCAGAAGTTTGTTTCTTAGCTACTTTTTTTACGGAATACGTTCCATTTGCTCTTTTTTTATCGCCAATTACGTTATTCGGTTGGTAATAATACTTTTTCATATTGAATTCACACCTTTTCTTCATTTTACTGTAGTTTATGTGATAATTTTAAAAATTGCTTTCCACGAAATCACTATATATTACCGTTTATTTTTTCGATTTATATTCGATACATTTTGATAAAACCACTCATTGTTCTTATTCACTTCAACTTTTTCCTCTTTTTTACTCTCATGTTCTTTTAATAATGAACTTTTTTCTTTAAGTAAAATGTCTATTCTCTCGTTATAATCCTTTACCAATCTTTCTTTTTCCGTCTGTAATACATGATTTTCCTCACCTAGATCAATAATTGCTTCTTCCTTTATGGATACTAATTGCTTTAAGTTATCTATTCTTTCTGTATAATCCTTCAGCACTTGTTTTAATTCTTGATTCTCTGTTTGCAGAGCATGCTTTTCAGTATTTATTTCAATAATGGCTTTCTCCTTTACAGATTCTACTTTGTGCAAATCGTCTTGTAATACATTTATTTTCGTTTCTTTCTCCTTTATTTCATCTTTTAACCGTGTAAGTTCCTCTAACAATTGCTGCAATTTTTCTATTTCGCTTAGTTGTTTAAGTTTCACCATCTCTTGCTTATATCGGTGCAATTCTGATTGCAAATGTATAATATGTTGTTTTAATACAACAGGATCGTTTGAATTTTTCATATTCCATTCTCCTTCCAAAATTACGTACTCTTTTTTTATATATGCAAAAAATCCGCTTATGTCACAGCACACATACCTATAGAGTCTACATAATATACAGTAGTCCCAGGTGCTGAATGGGAAATAAACAATAGGAGGAATTCAAGTGAGTCATAAAGGGAAAGAAACAGTTTGTATTAGGACTAAAAAAGTATATGACTGGGTTACACGTCAAGTGGATGTCCCTTTAATTAGTCTTAATAACGGCGAACTCGATGAGGCATTTGTTTGTAAGCTAAGAGGTACAGGTAATTTTTGTGATTTATTAGCAGAAAATGATATCGATGTCGATACGTTATCAGTAAATTGCTTTTTATCTGATGCCCATGGTAATCGAATTGACCCAAAAGTTGACCATAAAGCGTTGTTATGTCAAGAAATTAAACAACCTGGAGGTCGACATGATGTAGATGTCACTCTTCCAAACGGTGATGAGATAACTCTACAAAAAGTAAAAGTTTTAGTTAAAGGCCATGTTGTAGTGGAACTAGTTGATGCGGTAGGAAATGTGGTATGTCGTACATGTCCTATCCAATGGGCAACTGCACAAACATTTATACTTTGTGCTCCAGAAGGTACGAAATTAAGCTGCCATATTTCATTCTTTGAGTGTGACGCAAGCTTAATTTGCACAGATGAATTTAATCAATTAGATGTTTCCATCGTATTATGTTTAGAAGTTCAAATGGAAGCAAATGTGAAATTAGAAATTGAAGCAAGAATTTGTCGCCCAAGAGAAGAAATTCTAGAAGCAGTACTATGTCCAGTTGAAAAATTTCCGCCACAATGTCCAGAAATTTTTCCCAGTACACATTAAGACTCAAAATAAAGGCTGTTGAACCACAGCCTTTCAGCTTGTAGACTTATTGATTATTAGTCTACAAGCTTTTTTAATTGTGTAAAAATAGTTCTAGATACATATAATGCTTAGAAAGGAGGGAGCTTACCGTGAATAAGCTAGATAAACATAACCAAGAGCTACTTATGCTTAAGCAAAAGGACATTCATTATCGTTCTGAAATTTCTAGACTTAGCAACGCCATTGTTGAGTTAGAGAATTTGATAAAGAAAGAACAAATTAGAAATCAATACCTTCAGAAAAAATTGATAGAGGTCGAAAATAATAAATTACTTGAGTATAAAAAACAAATACAAAAATATAAAAACGCTCTTTTAGAAAAAGAAGTTGCATTAGAGGAAGAACAAAAAAAAGTTGAAACCATTATGAGTGAAATCATTACGAGGGAAATACAACCACCTCCCCAACAAAAGGAGAATAATGATTTTGCATTAGACTCTTTTTTTAATTATTCCACCATCCTTTCAACATACGAGGTCGATCAGGATATCGTCATTATTGGTGATTATGTTATTAAAAATACTGGTTCAACTAAAATACAGGACATTATAATTTGTATAAAACTAGCTCCTCATAATAATTGTAACTTCAGTGGAAAAATCACCATGAATCCGGAGTTGGATCAAGACGAAGATATGCTAAATAGTAAAGCTGCGACTAACTGGACATATGCAGTAAAGGACTGGAAAATGAAAATAAGAAAAGATGGGGAATATTGGATTAGACCCATTAATGATTCCACCCTTGAACCTGGCGAGCAATTAATATTTCCACAGTTTGAACTTCGAATTCATAAAGAATCGAATATTAAGAAAAACGTTATACAAGGATTCACTTACTCAAATGAATTCCGAAAAGGCACTCCCTCGAATAATCAAATTATTATTAGTTATTAATAACATTTAAAGGTTTTTCAGGTAATCATTAAAAATAGGAAAAAGGGCAAATATATTGAGTTATTCGCCCTTACATGTTTGTGGTAATTGAATAGTCTAATATAGGAATCTATTCCAAAACTAAAAAAGGAGGCTTTCTTAATGGGCTTTGTACACTTTGAGCGAAATATAGATTTCGAAGACTTATATGCAGAAAGATGCGGTTTCAAGAAAAAGAAAAAACGTGATTGTATTTGTTCCATTATCTGTGACTTCGTAGGTGAGACTGTAACAGCAGTAACAAAATCTGGTGACATGATCACTGGTGTAGTAGAACATTTTGACCCACGTACTGGTTGTGTAACATTCCTTATTCCTGCACCAATGACACCACCAATGCAACCGGCAACTCAAACAATTATTGGTTGCGATGATATTGAGAGCATTTCTCAAGAGATTCCTAGAACTAGACGTTAGTAAATATAGTGACTGTCGCATTTATTAGCGACAGTCTTTTTTATAGTATATTTAAATAAGATAAACAGTCTAAGCCTTTATATATAGGAATACTTCTCTTATATAAATCAGAATCATTTACTGTAGAAGTATGATTATTTTTATCTTTACTTCTACAATAAACATAATTATTGGCAGATGTTGAATATAAAGTATAATGTTGGTTTAAAATGTCGTATTGGAAATAATAATCCTCACCAACATTTAAATGCCTAAACGGCACTTTACTTAATAACTCTTTTTCCATTACAAAAGTAGAACCTGCTAAAAAATTTGTTCTTTCACTAATACTTGAAACAGCTGTATTTTCTTTACCACTATTATATAGCCTTAATTCTCTTTTTCCTTCAAAAAATATATAAATACTCGACTTTCCCACTAAAGGTACATTTTGGCCTTTTAACGCTTCTAGTGCTTCCTGTATATAATTAGGGCCGTAGTAATCATCATCATCAAATTTTGCAATGTAGTCATACTTAGCAAACTTTACTGCTTTGTTTAAGCATTCTCCTAAAGTTAATTGCTCATCGAGTTGAACTATCGTTACATCATCATGCTGATTTGCTTTCCTTTTATATTCACCAACTACTAATGAGTTACGATTCAGTACAATTATTAACTCCATTTTACCAGGGGATTGTTGTCTTTTATAATTCTGAAATATATTTTCCATATTAACACTTCTATTTGTACAACAAATTATTGAAATCATCCTTTTCTCCTCATTAATATAATTTTAAAAACAAAAACAATATTTATTCATACAATATAATGAATGAATTACTTTTTAGTTTTATTACTCTAAATAATAATTACTTTCGAAGAGGTGAATACTCTATTGCCAGATGTAAGTATAATTATTAGTTCGTATAACATATATTATCAAACACTTTTTACTCTAGAGTCTTTATCCAATCAAACTTTCGATTTATCAAAAGTAGAAGTAATACTAATTGATAACGGTTCAACTGATAATACGTACAAACTAAAGGATTTTAAAAGCACCTTCCAATTCAAATATATTCGATGTAAAGAAAATCTAGAAAGAGCTGGTGCCAAAAATAAAGGCCTTGAACATGCAGAGGGATCTATCATTATTTTTCTAAATGGGGAAATGCTTGTAGAGAAAGATTTTATTTCGAAACATGTTAGTTATCATTTAATTAACAAAAACATTATTGTGTCTACTAATTTTTCTCAACAAGAAATTTTTACTGTCTATCATCCGGACTTTAATGAAAACCAGATGAGGAAATTTTACGAACAGAAACAAAAGTATGTAAGCCATGATATTCTGTCAAAAGAAACCCAAAGTATTACTGAATTAATAACTAGGGATGAAATTATTTCTAACAACTTTAATAGTTATTCCTATAATTCACCATACTTTACTGAGGTATATAAAAATTATGGATTTAATTTAAAGCAGTTCCTCTTACCTTGGGTTATATGCGTTACTCGTTGTATATCAATAAGAAAGGATTTAATAGAGAAGGCTGGTTATTTTGATGAGTGCTTTAAGGGATGGGGCAGTGAAGATAGCGAGTGGGCATATCGAATGTATAAAAAAGGGGCGATATTCGTAGAAGCACCCGAAATTAAAGTTTATCATCAAGAACATCCTTTTAATGAGCAGGAACGAAGCTTGGAGACTATTCAAAACTTAATTAAACTACAAACGATTCATAAAGAAATTGATACAGCTATTCTCTCTTTAGGCTTTTTTCAACGTTTTGATTTAATACTGTTAAATAATATTCTCAGAGAATATATAACTCTAACGTACATTTACAAAACTGAATTTAATATAATACTTGAGTATTTATATGAATCCTTAATTATAGCTCCAAAAATACACATGAAAAATACCTCTCTAAAGAAAGGATCGTTAAACAAACAAGTTAGTTTGGAACTAAAACATTATAATCGTAATGAACTATTAAAACAGTATAAAGCTTTAAACGCTTTAAATGATTATCCTCTATTAACAAAATTAATAAAATATATCATAAAGTAAAAAGGCCTCAAAAATATTTGTGGCCTTTTATTGTTTGATCTCAATATCCTAAACAATATCGAAAATCGAATAGTTTTTTCTCTTTCAATCTATCTTTTTGTAAAATAAACTCTTCCCATTGACACAGAACTATTAAAGTTGACGACTTTTCTATCGTATCATGCAATGATTTCGCATATTTTATGTTGTAATTAAAATTCGACTTAAAATTATTAATAGCCAATGGGTCATAAGCAATAATATTTCGATATCCTTCATCATAGAGTTTTTCGATAAATTCTTTTGAAGGTGATTCTCTAACATCATCAGAATTCGGTTTAAACGCTAAGCCCAATATACCTATTACCTCTTCTTTATCCACTTCTTTTTTAATTTTCTCCAATAAAAACGTCTTAATTTTTTGATTAGTTAATACAACACCTTCTAAAATGGAAGGAGTCAATTGTAACTCCTTATTCAATGTCAACAAAGCTTGCGTATCCTTCGGAAGACAATACCCCCCAAAACCACACCCTGGATATACATACTTTGCCATATTAACTGGTTTTGATTTATCGGTAGTAAACCATCTTTTATCTAATTGTAATACTTCAAATGCTTTAGCAATTTCAATATTTCCTAGAGTATGAGCTAGCATTGATTGTTCATTAGAGAAACTAATTAATGTAGATAATAATGTGTTTGAGAGGTACTTTATAAATTCTGCTGTATTAGGTGTCACAGAAAAAATAGGGGAATGAAATGGTTTATAATACTTATTAATAAGAGTAAATCCTTTTTTATCTTCTTCATCTATTCCGATAACAATTCTGTCAGGATTGATAAAATCATCCCATGCATTGCCCTCACGTAAGAACTCGGGATTACTCGCAATCCCAATTTCCTTGCCTATCTTTACATTAAAAGATTCGACAAAAGGCTTAATTTTTGTTTCTAGTGTAGAAGGTGGTACTGTGGACTTTATTAATAACAAACGATATTTATCTTTAAGTTCTTGTAAAGATAATGTTTGTTCAAGTGAATGAAAGATATAGGAAAGGTCAACTTTTCCATTTTTGTCATTTGGAGTCCCAACACAATAAATAATTAACTCACTAGTAGACGATGCATGTTGTAAATCGTCGGTAATAAAAAAATTATTATTTAAATGATATTTTAACTTTTCTGCTAGGTGTGGCTCATGAAAAGGCAATTCGCCTTCTATCAATTGATTTACCTTTTTCTCATCTATATCTATCCCATAAACAGTAAATCCCTTTTCTGCAAAACCTAACGCTGTAGTTAAGCCAACAAAACCTAACCCGATGACTGTTATCATTCTATATGCCAACCCTCTTTCATAAACTTTAAAAAGCGAAGTACACCATCATTTACATCAATGTTAGGTTTGTAGCTTAATAATTTTTTCGCCTTTTCTATATTGGGACATCTTCTATTTGGATTATGTGTTAAATAATCTTTTTCTTTTGTTTCAACATATTCTATTTTATATTCAACATTAAAGAGCTTTCTTCCATGTTTAACGTAAATATCAGCTAATTCTTTCACTGATATTTCTGGATTATCAATACCTATGTTAAAGTAATCGAATTTACCATATAGCAGAGCCTTTAAATACCCTAGAATAGCATCTGAAACATAGCAGAATGTTCGAGTCGGGTTCCCAGAGGAATATATTGCAATATTTCTCTTATTAACTATTGATTTCGCAAAATCAGCTGGAACCCTTCTATCATTCATTTTCATTCCAGGTCCGTAATTGTTAAATGGCCTTACAATTGTGATTGGCATATTAAACGATTCAGCATACACATAGCATAATGTTTCACCAAATCTTTTCGCTTCATCATAACAAGCTCTAGGTCCTATACAACTAACATTACCTCTATATTCTTCCTTTGTGGGGATACTTTCCTCACTAGGATCCCCGTAAATTTCACTGCTAGAAAAAAACAAAATTCCCTTTACTTGCTGTGAGTCTTTATAGAAATCTAATAAATTTCTTAACCCCCATATATTAGCATCAATTGTTTCAACTGGGTATTTCCGATAAAACACAGGTGATGCTATTGATGCCATGTGAATTACAAAATTAATATCTTCCGCCAATTTTATTTCTTCAATTTTATCTTTTGAAATATCAAATTGCACTAGTTGAAACAAATCTTTATATTGATTTTCTAGTTTTTCCAACCATTTCGGTTTACCTAATAAAAAATTGTCTAAACCGATAACTTTTTTAATTCCTAGTTTCTCTTGATACTTTAACAGATAATGTACAAAATAAAATCCGAGAAAACCTGCACATCCTGTTATAAGTATATGCGAATTATTAAATTTCTCCTTATGATCTAAGTTGTAATGAATATATTCTAAGTCCTCTTGTAATATTTTGCTCCATTCTTCATTACGTTCTATCATAACTTATTCCCTCCTTTTTAGCCCACCATTCAATAGATTTATGCAATCCTTTCTCTAAACTAGTTTTTGGTTCCCAGCCAGTATTTTTTTTTATTTTTTCGTTATCTGCTACATACATTTCCGTGAACGGTACATCATCCTTGTAATCTTGTAATGAGATAAGCTCTGTTTTGTTTATCATATTCCCGATCTTATATATAAGATCTTTCAATAATATTGGTTTTCCAGATCCGATATTTACTTCTCCGCTTACATCCTTTTCTAAAATGTGACTAAACGCTTCTGCTACGTCCTCAACATATAAATAATCTAACAATTGCATACCACTAGAGCATTTAGCAACCTTTTCTTTTAACAAAGAACAGATTACATATGGAACTAGTCTTTTCTCATGCTCACCTGGTCCGTAAACATAAAATACTCTCCCCCAAACAAATTCAATATCCTCTTGTTTGCAATACTCTTCTGCTAGTATTCGTAAAGCACACTTCGTTTTAGCATATAAATTGTTTGGCTCCAACAAAGTAACTTCCTCTTTACAATATCCCGCTGTCGACTTATATTCCGAACAAGATCCACTTATAATTACCTTTTTCCCTCCATACTTTTTAAACATTCTTAATAAGTGAAGACTTGCTTCCAACCATCTTAAATTTTCTATTGAAGATTTATAAATTCCCGGAGTAACTACCCAAGCTAAATGAATTAAATGAGTTGGTTGTATAATTTTCATTACTTTTTCAAGTTGTGTTTTGTCTAACAAATTTACCCTATGCCACGATATTTGATCATCCTTTAAATTTCTAGTAGTGATTACATGAATTTCATACCCTTTTTGCTGGAAGATATTAATAACGTGCTTTCCTATAAATCCGCTCCCACCAGTAATTAATAGCTTCTTCATATTTATCTACTTCCTATCTTCTTCTAAATTAGACATTTAAATAATTATGCTTTTCAACGAAACTTTGAAAAGTATCTAGCTTTTTATCCTTTTCAGATAAAATAGGATTCTTAATTGGCCAATCAACTTTTAAAAATCGGTCGTCCCACCTTATTCCACCTTCACTTTCTGGATTATATGGTGCGTCTACTTTATAAACTACTTCGGTATTAGGCTTCAACGTGCAATATGCATGTGCAAAACCTTTAGGTATTAACAATATTTTTTGATTCGATTTAGATAGTTTTACTCCTCCCCATTTTCCAAAAGTAGGGGAGTCTTTTCTTAAATCTATAAACACATCGTATATTTCACCGCTTATTACGCGAACCATCTTGGCCTCAGAATATGGTGGGAATTGAAAGTGAAATCCCCTAATTACTCCTTCTTTTTTTGTATAGGCATGATTTTCCTGAACCCACCGGTTTTTTATTCTATATTTTTCCAACAACTGCTCGTCATAGCAACGGTAAAAACAACCTCTATTATCCATTATTGGTTGAGTAACAATTTCGAACACACCATTGAATTTAGGATTACTTTTAACATTCATTTTTTTCCCACCTTATGTCAAATATTTCAAAGGCGCTATTAGTTTATGTATCCGCTAAATAAATGTGAGTTGTTAGCCCGAAATCTAATTGATTGGTTCCTAAAATTTTTAAAATGCATACCATTAAGTAAATAAACTAGGATGGGATGTGACTTTAATGATTATTTGTACTGTAACCTGTGCTGATTATCTGTACAAAGCATTGGTTTTAGCCAAATCCTCAAAAGAGCAAATGCCTGATGTCAAAATCGCTCTTTGTCTTCTTGAAAAAGAAGTTCCTGAATCTCTCCATAAATATGGTTTAATTGATCATATTTTTTTAGCAAAGGATATCGGAATACCAAACTTTGAAGCGTTTATATCGAAATACTCTAATTATGAAGCTAGCACAGCTATAAAAGGATATTTCTTTACGTATTTATTAAATCATTTTTATGAAGAAAATAACTTTATATTTTTAGACCCAGATATTTATGTTTTGCAGCCCTTTAATGAAGTAAAAGATGCACTAGATACACACCCCATTATTCTAACACCACAAGTAAATTCACCAATGAAATCTATTGAGACTATAGATGATATCGAGTTAACTCATCTTACTTATGGAGTATTTAACATGGGCTTCTTTGCATTTAGAAGAGATGGTGAATCTACTAAATTTATTAACTGGTACACAGATAGATTAGATTATGCTTGCTATAATGATGTTGAATATGGTGTTTTTGTAGATCAAAAGTGGGTAAATTTAGCCCCTGCATTTTTTAATTTATATATTTTGAAGCATAAAGGATATAACGTTGCACAGTGGAATTTACCTGAGCGTGAAATAACAAAAGACGATACGGGTAGTTATATCGTTGATAATGTCCCACTTGTTTTTTACCATTTTTCTGGTTTAGGAACTCATGCTGAAGAGAGAGAAAAGAAATATATCAAGAGTGGAAATAATGCATTTTTTGAATTGAAACATGAGTATATTAACTTATTAAACATGATGGGAAAGAGTGAATTCGAAAATATTCCATGGAGTTATGATAGCCCAATAAAATTAGGAAGAAATCTATTTTACCGAAGGGTTATTAATGAAGTTTTCAATTCTCAGCGGACAGACCATACATCTATACAAGAATTAAACTCTTTATCTAGTCTTTATAAACATATAGCGATAATTGGACCAACAAATTCCTGCAAGATGTTAAAAAGAAGTCTGCTTCATAAAAATAATAATTTAAAAATCAAAATTATTCCACAAAATAATCACTATCTTACTTCTGCAAAAGAAATTTTAGAAAAAAGACATGTTGATTTACTAATCTTTGTAAATACCAACAACGAATATTCAATTACTGAATACTTTAATTACTACAATAAAAATCTAATTAACTCCATAACATTTATTAATATTTGAAAGGAGGATTTATATTATGCTTTTCGGTACTATTTCTTGTTCGGACCACTTACATTTAGCAATAAATATGGCAAAATCGGCCAAGAAACATCATCCTAATAGTAGAATTGTATTGTGCCTAGTTGAAAAGAGTATACATCCAATACTTTGGAGTCAAAACATTTTTGATAAAATTGTTTTAGTTGAAGAGCTAAACATCCCCGAATGGAATAATCTAATAAAAAAATACAATAGATATGAAACAGCTATTTCAGTAAGAGGTCATTTTTTTGAGTATTTATTAAACACCTTTCCTAATGAAAAAAAATATATTTATCTTGATCCCGACACAAAAGTATATAGCCCATTTACAGAAGTTGACTCGATACTAGATAATTTTAATCTAGTTTTGACACCTCATATTTTAACTCCTGCACCGAAGAATAAAATTTCAGAATTTGAGCTCCTTCTGTTTCATTACGGAGTATATAATCTTGGTTTTTTCGCATTTACTAATTCAGAAGAAAGCTTCGAATATATTGAATTCCTAAAAGTTAGGTTAACAAACTATTGTTACGTTGATATGAAAAAAGGGTTATACGCTGATCAAAAGTGGATTGATGCTGTACCTTGCTTCTTTAACACGTATATATTAAAACACCCTGGCTATAATGTTGCTATTTGGAACTTTCCTGAAAGGTTGTTTTCAATGAACAATAATGGACAAATATTGGTGAATGAAGAACCTTTGCGTTTCATTCACTTTTCTGGACTAATAAAAGATGGATTAGCAGAGTATTTTAATAGATTTGGTTCAAGCAAACCAATTATTGTAGCTTTACAAAATGAATATTTAACCGAAATAGAAAATCTTGGAAAAGTGGATGTTGAAAAAATACCGTGGAGTTTCAAATAAAGGAATCTTATTAAATATAGGCGTGGCTTAAGAGAACAGTAAATCATTTAAGTGAATAACCTATTGTAAGCGATTATAAAGGAGATGTCTACATTGAAGGTTGTTCTTTTAGCTGGGGGGTATGGGACCAGGCTAAGTGAGGAAACTATAAAAAAACCTAAACCTTTAGTCGAAATCGGTGACAAACCAATATTATGGCATATTATGAAGATTTATTCCCATTTTGGCTATAGCGATTTTATTGTATGTTTAGGATACAAAGGTCATTTAATTAAACAGTATTTTACGGATTACTTTTTAAATAATTCAAATGTAACTGTTAATCTAGAAACAAATGATATTAGCTATTTAAATAAAGTAAAAGAAAATTGGAAAATTACTTTAGTAGATACAGGGTCTAATACGCTTACGGGCGGACGCTTGAAAAGGATTGAATCATATTTAAATAATGAACCTTTCATGGTGACATATGGTGATGGTGTATCCGATTTAAATATACAGGAACTAATAAGTTTCCATAAAAGCCATAATAAAATTGCTACGTTAACAGCAGTTCAACCGGAGGGTAGGTTTGGCTCTCTTTCCATTGGCAAAGAAAATATAATAACAAAATTCTTTGAAAAGCCTAAAGGGGATAATAATTGGATTAACGGTGGATTTTTTGTTTTCGAACCTGAAATATTTCAATATTTGTCTAACGATCAAACTATACTTGAAAAAGAACCTCTTATGAACTTAAGTGAAGACGGAGAATTGATGGCATATAAGCATCATGGTTTTTGGCACCCTATGGATACCCTTAAAGATAAAAAGGCATTAACTTCCCTGTGGTATAGTGGAAATGCACCTTGGAAGCAGTGGGAATAATAGTTATAAATACTAGAGTTATTAGTACGTTCCTCATTTTCAATGGAACGTCTTTTTCTATTTGTAGCATATTTAGTATTGAAAAATCACCCCTAACACATAGTGTAAATTCACTCCTAAGCAATTATTACATAAAACAATAACCTAATTTTTGATACTTGTTCACTAAAAAGGCTCTTACACTCTATCAAAAGCCCTATCATTTCAAAATGATTTGAATATATTATGGTAGTTGCTATATATATTACTTTTAATAGCAACAATATTTTATAGGAGGTTTTACTATTGCATAGTCGACATCATGTGAAAGGTTGTTGTTCTACTGTAGCAAGTTTACGTGGTTGTGATCCTGATACAGTTAATAGAAAATTCAGAAGAAGAGTTTTACTAGCAGAAATGGATATGCGTGGATATGCAGCACGTCTTGCTCGATTAGAACAAGCAATTGGACCAATTATTCCAGGTCCTACACCACCTGCACCAGGGGCTACACTGCGTCAATATTTCTTAAACAATTTAGGGTCAACTGTTTCTATTACTGCTACGATAGGACCGGTTTCTGGGGTTGTTACACGAGTTGGAGTTGATTCAGTAGAAATTATTTCAGCAACGGGTGATGTATTTATCATTCCATTTACTAGTGTACTTGCAGTCTAATTTAGAAAGGAGGAAATAAAAGGTGGCAGAATTACTAAGTAGTTATATCGGTAGGCAAATTGAAGTTTATTTACCAAACCAGTTTCTAGAAGGCACATTATTATCAGTTGGAGACAACTCATTCCTACTTGCAGTACGAAACGGCTCATACGTTGATCCAGCAGAAACACTAACTATTTTTTACGAAAACGTAGAAGCGGTTCGCGTATTAAGTCTTGCAACTGCCTAATTGAAAAAGAAGCGGCGGAAATAATATCTGCCGCTTTTTTTATAATTTAAAGATTTAAATGCTTCCTTAACCAGTTCCTCCACTTTGTAAATGGTATAGCGGATTGATTTGTCACACTTTTAACCCTTAGTCTGCGATGGTAAAGCAATCTATTTATCTTTATAACTTTGAATTTTTTTTGCAACGAACATATCATATACACGTCCTCGAACATTTTTCCTTGTGAGGGATCGTTAACGTTCCACCCTCCAACTTGTTTTAACAGTTCTACATTATAAATTCTTGGCGCAAGTGCGAAAGGTTTATTCAAATATTCTTCGGAATGAAAGACGTCTGGTCCATTTATTTCTTTTGAGTAAAATAACTTTTGATCCCTTGTTCTCTCTTTCCATTCTACATAATTCCCATAAAATAATGCATCTGTTCCCTTATTAGCATTCCCTAAAATAGGATCAATAATCTCCAAACAATTTTCTGCTAACCAATCATCTGCATCTAGTTCTATTATCCATCCACCTGTTATTAGCTGTAATGCTTGATTTAAACAGGATGCTTTTCCTCTATTCTGCATGGAGTGTATTATCCTTATACTTGGATAACCGTTATATCGATCTAATATTTCCTTAGTTTGATCAGAGGACCCATCATTAATAATTACTAATTCCCAATTACCGACAGTTTGTGATAGTACACTATATATAGACCAATCTAAATAATCAGCATTATTATAAGTACACATTACTATAGATATTTGTTCGGTCATCTTTTTCTTTATATTTATATGCCTATATTGAATAATTGGACTAATATGTTTCTCTTCCATAATTAATTGGCGATCCAACGATAAGTAGCGTTGGTTGCTTCGAACACGGTTCAGCGTTCTAAATTTCAACTTACAGTTTTGATATAAATATAAGTATATATCCATTAGAACGTACCTCTGAAAAGCTATGTTATTACTACGATTACAGTATTCAACCAGTTTCTTATTTCTAATACAAATAATGTTAAAGTTGTTACCTTTATCCCCTACTACGATTCCACACTCTTCATCTCTCAATCTATTGATATTTTCATAGCAATTTTTGAAATCATTAATATGAAAGGGCTGGTGTACATTAACTAAAAAAACAAAATTATTATGAGAAGTATCTCGATATTCCCTCAATTTATTAAATGGTAACATGTTAATTTTCAATTGCAGGTTCAAACCCTCAATACTAAGTTTAATTTGCTGAAATGTTTTAGTTTTTTCATGACTTAATATAAATACTAACATTCGTCCACACCTACCAGTTTTTTTCTCATAATATAGAGTATGTCAGTTGGGATAAAGAATAGTATAAAAATAGAAAAAGGAGCGACTAATTTTGGATATCATTATTTACCCTCCCACTATTAATTGGACATTTATGAAACAAAGACCACAACAACTTATGAAAAAATTTGCTGACAGTGGATATAAAGTATTTTATTGTAATCAAACACAGACCGAGAAAGATATAGAGGAAATATCACCAAATTTGTTTATCGTTCACAATCATGATCAATGGCTGAAAGAAATATTACCTAAAGCTCGAAAAAATAAGAAGGTTGGTATATGGTGCTCTTGGGCAAAGCTTGCTAGCACACTAAAAAAATATGAGCCAAATTGGATTATATACGACTGTGTAGATGAATTTGCTGACTGGATAAAATATGAACCGGAAATGGTAAAGATTGCGGATGCCATTGTTTGCACAGCAGAAAGGTTGAAAAAGAAATTACAAAACAATTACCCGACCAAACGAACAGAATTAATTAGAAATGCATATGACCAAGAAATGATGCTACACGAGAACTCAAAAGATATAATTATTCCAAAGAAAAAAATTGGTTATATAGGAGCTTGGGCGCCTTGGATTGATGAGGAGCTAATTTCGAGGTTAGCTAGGACTTTAAATTACGTAGAAATAGAAATTATCGGTATCGAATTTGGAAAAAAGTTTAACCTTCACCATATTCCCAACATCAAATTTTTAGGTCATAAACCTCACTCCGAACTTCCAAACTTCTTGAAAAATTACTCACTTTGTATTATTCCCTTTCGAATTAATCCGATTACCCTCGCTACCAACCCTGTAAAAATGTACGAATATTTGGCAACAGGACACCCTGTTGTATCTACTAACCTACCAGAATGCTATTTAGCTCAACCTTATGTTGATGTGGCTAATAACCATGTTGACTTTATAAATAAAGTAAGAAATAGATTACAAAACCCCGGGAACTCTCTTGAAAGAAAACAATTCGCGCTTAATAATACTTGGTCGCACAGAGTGAACCAAGCTATTCATTTAATACGGGAGATTTCTAAGTAATCAGTTGAAAGGAGCGGCTTTAATGAAAATTGCAATTGTTGTAGGTACAAGGCCCGAACTCATAAAGATGGCACCTCTTATTAAGGAAATGAAAAAAAGAGATAACAAGCACCTCTTTATCCACTCAGGCCAACATTATGACTATTATATGGATGGAATGGTATTAGATATTTTCGAACTCGCAAAACCTGATTACAACTTACAAGTAGGTTCGGGTTCTCATAGTATGATGACAGCAAACATGATGATGCAGCTGGAGAAAATAATTTTAAAAGAGAATGTTGATAAAATTGTAGTACATGGTGACACAAATACGACACTAGCAGGAGGACTTACTGCTGCCAAAATGAACATACCAGTTGCTCATGTAGAGGCTGGTTTAAGAAGCAAAGATAAATCTATGCCGGAAGAAATAAATAGAATAATTGTCGATCATCTTTCGTCTTATTTATTAAGCCCTACTGCAGATGCAATAAATAATTTAAAAAAGGAAAACATCTCCTCTGGTATACACCTTGTTGGTCAAACGATTGTGGATTCAATTGACTGGTTAAATCACATTAATCATTACGATGTATTAACAAAGTTCATTTTGAAACATAAGGGCTATTTTTTTATAACTGTACATCGTCAAGAAAATACGAATGATTTAATGAAGTTGCAATCTATAATAAGAGCTATCAAACAAATGACATTGTTAGAAAACTATCAAGTCGTACTCTCATTACATCCTCGAACAAAAAAAATAATTCAGGAGAACAACATGTTACAACAACTAAGTATAGATAAATTACTCATTTTAGACCCTCCCCCAAATTTCTATGAAACAATCCAACTACAAAAGCATGCAAAGGTTGTCGTGACAGATAGTGGTGGTCTTCAAGAAGAATCGTGTATCGTTAATACACCTTGTGTTACTTTGCGCGAGAACACTGAAAGACCAGAGACGGTAAAGTGTGGTGCAAATATTATTGCAGGCTATCAAGTAGAAAATATAATGAAAGCCATCCATGATAGTTTATTAAAAAGTACTAACTGGAAAAGTCCTTACGGCGAACCAGGAGTAAGTTCTAACATTATGGATATTATTACAGAACGAAAATAAACAAACAATGAGATAAGAAAAGGTGGGTTAAATAATATGAAAATTGGCATTAGAGGCTATTATGGTTTTGGCAACTTTGGTGATGAGCTATTTTTAGAGACGTTTAAACAAGTATTTCATTCTCACAAAGTTTTTCCTTTAATTTACCCAATTAATAGATTTGATTGTGATCGGGTTATCGTTGGTGGAGGAGACTTGATTATTCCTTACTCCTTTAATCCTTCCTACTTTCCTAATGAATTGTTACAAGTAAAAAACTGGGTTTATGGAGTCGGCATCGTTGACTTTTATCCCGAACACACTTGGCCAAAGGAAGAAGTAAACAAATATAGAAATATCATTTCACAATCTGAAGGGTTATATGTCAGAGATGCTAATTCTAAAAAACTAGCTACTAACATGAAACTACACAGCGGTATTATTGAACAAGTACCAGATATTGCATTTAGTTACAAACAGCCTAGCTTCCCTATTGTAAAAAATCCACTCGAGACAAATGTTGGTTTCTGTCCTTTCGCCTACAAGGATTTCCCTTTAACTAAAATGACAAATATTTTAGCAACTATATCTAAAAAGAAGAATTATCGCATTTCAATCATTTCGGTAGTAGATAATAAAAATAAATACTCTGATCTTTCTGTTTGCAATACATTAATGGAAAGAATACTAAAGATTAATCCTAATGCTCGTATTTCTGTCATTGAATACAAATATCTAGATGTAACTTACAGCTTTATACAATCGTTAGATTTCTTAATTTCATTTAAATTACACCCTTCCTTAGTTGCAATTAGAAATTCTATTCCAACCTTTTGTTTCAGCAAATTAAGTAAAGTTACTAGTCTTTTAAGTGAATTCAATATTAGTGAGTTTTATAGTGATTACGAAGCACCACAGCAACAAATTCAAACTAAAATTGAAGACTTTTTGAAAATCGGTCCTAATAAAATGATTACATTAGGAACCAAAATTAAAAGTGTAGAAAAGCTAAGCGACGAAAAAATTCAAAAGTTAAAAACGGAAGTACTAAAAGCAAATTAAAGGGAAAGGAATACCTAATTAGGTATTCCTTTCCCTTTATATACCAATTACTATTAACTCCTGTATATCTCTTATGTTTACATAGATTGTTGTGTTTTTATTAGGCTGTTGTATTTCCACTCTTTCCTCATGGTTGCTCACTATTTTTCCGATAACAATTTCATCTTTTAATTTAATTTCACACATTTTTTTATTTTGATCTTCACTTATAAAAAACTTTACCTTTTCTATTATTGTAAGTTTATTAAAGTTTTTGTGTTTGTAATGTTTATTTCTTTGTTGAAGATTTTCTGTGTATATATTTTGCATGTTTTTTTGCTTACTATTTACAGTTTCAGCATGTAGATACATTCGTGGGTGACGCTGTTGACGCCCAGATGACTCCTGATTCTTCATTAATACCCCTCCATTTATTTCTGCTTTATTTATATTTATGCTGCAAGCTCTTCCGAATTTCTTTCTATTACTCCTCATAACAGAAAGAAAAAACTATTCCGTTAAACGAAATAGTCTAGCTAGTTAATAATCTTTCAATTCATTTTTTAATAGTTCTTTCTTTTTTTCTAACTTTACCCATTCGGTCAGCACTTCTTCTTCTAATATCCTTTTATAAATAGACAAAATTTGTTGCCCGTAGTTGGTTCCAGGAACAGCCCATTTTCCATTTAAATCTATCCATTGTGTTGCACTACCTCTTGTAACATAATTAAATCTAGGATCTACTAATTTATCGTTAGGTGGCAACTTATCTTTAGATGCATAGGCGAATAAATGTTGAATATGTGCTCGGACTCCTTCTCTCTCAGTTTTAAAACTTGCACCACTTACTCCGCCTCCAGTAGCACCAATACCTGCGAAATTGTTTTGGTCCGCTTTAACCACACCTGTAAATCGGAAATAATTCGTCTCATGAATTGCTTGTGCAAAAGCAACATCACCTCGAACTCCATATTCATTCCCAATATTTACATATAGCGTTCCTAACGAAGGTGCATTTTTATTTACCTTTTTTACAAATTGATCGAGATAGGCTGGGTTTACAAGGTATTCGCCCAAAATAGAATAATCGTTTGTATTCGGTGAAGGTTGAGGATTAGATGGTTGAGGTGGTGTACTTACGCTTCCAACATAGATAAAGGAATCTATTCCTAGTTGCTTTAAATCATTTATTAATTTTTCCGCATTAGTTCTCTGATGAAAAGCTCCTGCTTGTACTCGATATAAAGTGTTTCCATTACGAGTTATAGACGTTAATATTGCATTTTTTCCTTTTTCCTTTAACAGATTCACACGAGCTTCAGCATTTTCCCTTTTAGAAAATGAGCCTGCTATTACCCTGAATAGTTGATTAGTTATTTTTTTTTGTAAATTGAGGCCTTTTGCTAATGCATCCGCTATGGCTTTTGCTACATCGTCTATAAATGAGTCCTTCCTCAAAAGTCTTAGATCTGCCTCATTGTCAATAAATAAGATTTCTAGCAAAACAGCTGGCATTTTTGTTTCCCTTAATACATGGAAATTTGCTGTTTTTATTCCGCGGTCTCTTATGTTGTATTTCGTATTTAATGAACTAACTATATTTCGGTGCATCGATTCATGTAGCGCTTTTGTTTGAGGTAAAATAGGTCCGTTATATCGAAAACTTTCAAATCCTGTTCCCCCACCGGCATTTATATGAATGGAACAAAAATAGTCTGCATTATTTGAATTAGCAATGTTTGTTCTTGCCTGTAATGAAAGGGTTTGGTCGCTATCTCTCGTCATCAATACCGTAACATTATAATTAGCTTTTAAGATGCTACTAACTTTTTTAGAAATGGTTAAAGTGAAATTTTTTTCTTGATAGTTATTATTGACAGCTCCGGGGTCATTACCGCCATGTCCTGGATCTAGGACAATTAGTGTCATATTTTTCCCTCCTAATTTTTTAATTAAAGAAGACCGCCGCTTATTAAAGTCAGCGGCCTTCCCTTAAGCCCTCTTTTAATATTTAAAAATCAAATTGAGCTTGAGATTGCCCTTGGTTTGCTCGTGCGAATGAATCAGCATCGATTCTAATATTAATGTTATTCACATTTACTACAGATGCATCTGAATCGGATCTACGTTTCTTACTCCAACAATATTGGTCGCTAGCACCAGCTACATCTCCTCCATATCGCCCCCTAGCTCCAGCTACGCTACCTTTTTGATACTGATCACTTACTCCAGCTACATTACCAGTTAAATTCCATTTGTTACCCAATTTTTTTTCCTCCTTTTTCTAGTAAACTCATTATTATATTATTCGAATTAATAGATTTTGATTGGACTTCCTTTTAGATGATTAACTCATTTTATTACTTTGCTTGGCTAATAATTTTAATATTTTTTTAGTCTTGTGCTTGGACTTGACCTTGATTTGCTCTTGCTGTAGAATCTGCGTCAATTCTAATATTTATATCATTTACATTGACTACAGATGGATTAGTATCACCTCTATCTCTTTTTCCCCTATTAAATTGATCACTAATCCCAGCTACGTTACCATTTAAGCTCCAGTTCTTACTCATTTATTTCCCTCCTTGTTATATGAAACTCACTATTATTTTATTCGTAATAGAATATTTTGATTGGACTACAATATAGTTGAATCTTTCATTTTCTTGACCATTATCAGAGTTTACATTGTTTTTTTCATTAACTTTGTCCTTGTGCTTGACCTTGGTTTGCTTTGGCAAAAGAATCTGCATCTAGTGTTATATAGATATTATTTACATTTACAACAGAAGGTTGCCCCCTTACCGCAGACTTTCGGTTCGTTAAGTCCGTAGTACCAGCTAAGTTTTCAGCTAATAGACGGTTAGTTCCCAGTTCTCTATAATATTTCACTTATAACCCTCCTTTCTATATTTTATTAACTATTAAAACATCCCTCCTTTCTATCAAGTTCACGATATAATATGTTGAATGATAGATTTGAGCGTGGACTACTTACATAAAAATAATGCTCATTTTATAAATTACATATTTACACATTATTATTAATAAAATAATAGAGTCGCGTTAATTGCGACTCTATCATGATTGCAAATCTAATAGTTTTAAGTCTTTTAAAAACAACTTTCTTTTATTTCAATAGAATCTAAAAATGAACTTAACCTTTTCTTCCATGTATGTTCTTGCATACATTTCATACGTCCAGCTTGAGCTATTATATTAGCTTTGGCAGGATTCTCTAAATAATAATATATTTTCTTAATTAGATCATCCCTATCCTTATAACCAACAATTTCTTTATCATAATCAAAAAAATCTTTCATTTCATCAAAATATTCGGTCATTATTAATCTTCCTGTTGCTGCCGCTTCGAAAATACCAACTTTTACGTTAGTATAGCCAGCCCCTGTTTTTGGAAAATTAACAATTATTTTCGTAGAGTACATAGCTTTAAACCATTCATCGCCATAAACTGGCCCTTCTGACTGAATTGGCCAATCTCTCCCAAAAATCTTCACATTGAAACTCTCTCCTAACAAGGGACTGGCTATTTCTAACCGGTTTGGTCGATAATGGCCGATGATAGAAACATCTGAACGGTATTTTTGTTCCGATAAACGTGGTTCAAAAAATCGAGAATCGATACCAAAAGGGAGATAATGAATATTACGATGTCCTAAATCCTTATAGTCCTTGTATGATTTTTTTGAATTGGTTGTGTGATAATCGAATAAGTCTGCATATTTACTTACCGTTGGAAAAACATCTGGGTCGCTTAAAGTTAGACCTATAACGGTACACTTTCTTTTAACCTCTTCCATTACCTCCTTGGAAAAGGTCAAGCCACCGGCACAAAATAATATAATATCCGGCTTAAAGGTCTCTACTTCCTCTTTAATGAATCTCCAATCCACATATACCGGCCCATGTCCACCATATTTTTTGTATGGGTTCTTCACAATATTAGGACGAGAAGAAATATTAATTTCGTGTACATCGTAACCATTTTCCAACAAGCCCATATAAATACTTCTTACAATTCCAGTTTGACCTTCTGTATATCTTCCAATAAATACGATTTTCAAACGTTTATTTATCATTAGAATTCAACTCGCAAATTTCTATTAGACTCTTTCTATTATTATCTTCCCTCTCAATTAAACCTTTTCGTTTATTTTGCTGAATCTTTTTATGAAATGTTGGCCTTTTTAAACAATCTTCTATTTTTTCATAAAGCTTATCGTAGTTAGGATTATTAAATTCAAAACAATAATCATTCAATTGTAGTTCATTAAAAAATTGCCCCACTTTTCCATCATATGAGATACCAATACTAGGTACACCTTCATAGATTGCAAAAATACTAGCATGTAACCTCATTGCAATCATTAAATCTAGTTTGCCACATACATATTTATATCTTTCTGGAGAATTATCGTATGTTATTACTTCTGCATTTCCATTTAACAATTCCGCAAGTTCTTTTGCTTTCTTCACTTCTGAAGGAAGTTTGTTAAAAGGCATGATGTAGTATTTAATGGCATATTTATTAGCTATACTATTTAAATAGTTTAAAAGATTGCCTTGTATTTTTATTAGTTCCTCTTCAGCATAAGACCAATTACGCATATTCAAACCAATATTCAACTCATTAGGTGAGTTTTTCGTTAACTTTTTAGCAACTGTACTAAGTTTTGATGGTAACTTTATTGCTGGATCGGCTGCTAAAACATGTTTAGTAACCCCTAGTTTTCGTAATAGCTCATAGGAATAGGTATCACGTACAGTTATATTATCGGCTATTTCTGCAATCCATCTCATAGTTTGTTTAGAGTCTTCTTGATATAAAGGACCAATACCAACAGCATAAAGCATTGTTTTAACGTTTAACATCTTTGCTAAAATAATGGGGTAAGAATAATAATTCAATGCTCCCTGTTGATTAATAAATATATTTTCAGGACTGAATGAATTATAATCTTGAAAAAGCCCACCACCACCTACAATTAATAGGTTGCAATCTTTTAATTTAGATGTTATTCCCTTTATGTCGCTTCCAAGAATACTAGTGGTATTTTCTTGGTCATAATACGCTGAAATATTATTTGACCTAGTTGTTACCGTTACTTCTACCTCTTTATCAAGATCTTTCAACGTATTTATAATAGAATGAAGGATTGCATCATCACCTGCATTACCTGCACCATAAAAACCGTGAATCAGAACTTTCATCATATCTCTCCTTCTCTATTTATTTAAGTGATAAAGCTCCTTTTAATATATGCAAACGAGCAGTTAATAGTTATATAAAAATAGCGATATAGTTATATTTACTATGCACATTTCTAATTATTTTTAAATAACAAAAGCGCAGGCGCTTTGAACAGGCCCGTACAAACTGGACTGTTCCGGATAGGAAATAAAAGGAAACACAATGAACGTTTGGTAGGCTGTTGTTGACTTATCGTAAGGGACGGAACAGGAAGTTTGATAGGTCCTAAGCGCCGACACAAAAGCGGAGGCGGCTCAGTCTGGCCCGACAAGAAAGGTGCGGCGCTGCCGGTGGAAACTCTTTGTCCACCGGAAGTGACTGACTTATGTCTCGAGGGCCTTTTCCAAAGGAGCTAGACGTAACGTAAGTAAAGTTAGTAGTTATCCACAAAATATACACGCTTATAGTTTCTGGTGTATGAAATAATATTTTCGGACACAAAAAAGTCCCATGACTATGCTACGATTGAAGTACTTAACCAAGTTTACTCAATCACCCACCCATCCAAAGGAGGTCATAGTCAATGAGACTACTTAATGGTAAACAAGGATTAAGAAGAAGTCAATTCGCAAAAGAACTTAGAGGTGCTGATTTAGAGAAAGTATTGATTGTTTCTATCGATGTTTCAAAGGTTTTACAGAAGTCCATGATTCTAAATTATTTTGGAGAAGTCATCCAAACCCCATTTTCCTTTATGGTTAGTCAGGGTGGATTTAGGTATCTTTTTGATAAGATAGAGACTGCTCAAAAGTTTTGTCAAGCAGAAAAGGTTTTTGTAGGTATAGAAGCGACGGGTCATTATTATGAAGATATTGTTCGAATCTTAACAGATGCAGGATATTCTGTTCACATTATTAATCCTGCTTCTACGCACGAAGAACGAAAACAACATCTTACTTATACGAAAACTGATGACATAGATTTGTATTTAATTGCCGAGGCTTTAATTGGTAATAAAGCGACTAATGCTAAACTGCCTACAGGGCATTATAAACAACTCCAACATCTTACACGTGCTAGAAGAAATGAAGTTAACAAACGTTCTCGTATCAAGGTTGAAATTCGTGCTATTCATGATCATATCTGGCGTGAATACCAGGGATATAGCGTTTTAGTGGATGGTAAAGTGAAAACAAAAAACATCTTTAGTGATTTTTGGGGGAAAGCAAGTTTACATCTACTAGTTAACTTTCCGCACGCTTCTCAACTACTAGAATTAGGAGAACTTGGCTTACGCAAATTATCCAAGGAGTACAACTTAAAGTTGCGTAATACCACTATTGAAAAACTACTTTTCGCTGCGAGTGAAAGTGTTTCGAAACCCATCGAAGAACTTTCTAGCGAGCTCTTTATCTTAAAACAAAAGCTTAAGGACTATCAATGGCATACTGAGAACATTAAAGCCTATGAACAAGAAATTGAGCGAATTTTCATTGATACAGACGGCTTGCTTCTCCTAACTGTTCCAGGTATTGGGCTTGTTACAGCTGCCGAAGTTTATTGTGAAATGGGCGATCTTTCGCACTACACCAGTGCTAGTCAACTTATTAAAAAGGCAGGAACAAATCCAACTATTAAGCAATCTGGACCTGAAAAGGGTTATTACGGACAAATTTCTAAACAAGGGAACGCAAACCTAAGAAGAGCCGTTTTCAATGCAGGGAAAACTCTATCCACTCATAATGAGGCTCTAAGACCTTTTTATAAACGCTTAAAAGAAAACGGAAAAAAGACGAGACAAGCCTACATCGCTATGGGAAACAAATTCCTTAAAATTGCATTTGCAATGCTTAAAAATCAGCAACCATTTCAGTGGAATAACCCCACTTATAATTACAAAGAAGAAGTAATTAAAAAGCTCACACTACCAATAGCTGCTTAAAAACAAATATAAATAGGCGTCATTCTTTTGGTTCGAGTGGAGATCGCATCCAGTTTCCTGAGGCTCTGACCTCGACGTTTAGCTTTATCCCACTCGTCCTGTAAATGCGAATCAGTACGTTAAAATAAACTTTGTACTCTATGCCAGAATGCATCAATGCAGACCAAGAAGCGAGTGTATACCCATTTCTGAATCAAGAAAATGACGTCTGTTTCATACTAACTTGGTTAATCGCTACTTGAAAAAAAAGTAAATTTCGGTAGGTGTGTTTGAGTTACGCAAAAACTTAAAAAAAGTATTTGACATTGTACGCTAAACGATAAAAAGCCATATTAACTGAAATCAGTTAATATGGCCTTAAGACTTTTAATTAATCGTAATCATTCGTAAACAATACTTCACGTGGCACTTCAGTTCCTCTTGACCCACGTAGGTCTGATTGTCCTTCAGCTGGATAGAAAATAATAAAGCTTTCCGGATTCATCGAAGCTAGGCGTTTCGGTATGCGCTCTAGCTGTGGATGCCACCCAACCGTCCCTTTTCTTGCACTTAATACGATAACGATATCGTCTTTTTGCAATGTTTGAAGTTTTTGTTCGTATAGAGTTACCCAATCTTGTACCCATTCCACAATTGTTGGAGGGTTTGGCTTTATTTCCTTCATATGAGCTTTGTACGTATCAGGAAAGTCTTTTAATACATAACATTGAATCGTTGCACCTAAGTTACTAGCTATTACTTTCACTTTTTTTAACGCATCCCAATAACCAGATTTATGGTCCATTCCGCTCGGTATCACAAGAACGATTCGTTTCGTCGTATTTAATTTATGTCCTAATTTCGTAATGAGTACCGATATATTCGTTTGATCTAATACTTGGTCAATAACGCCGCCAAATATCCTCTGTGGACCAGAACGCTCTCCATTCCATCCTGCAACAAGTGTCGTAATTCTCTCTTCTGCAATTGCTCGGTTAATACCGATAGCAACGTTTCGATCAACACGTGTTGTGACTCGGAGCGGTACATCTGCCCCACTAGCGTACGTAACGGCTGCACTTAACATTTTTTCAGCTTTAGCGACTTCTGCTTCAGCTGACCACATATCACGTTGAACTACACTTAACGCATAAAGCGGATTATCGACGGATCGTGTTTGCCTAATGACAAAAGCTAAATCTAACAACCCACTCATCGTTTGCGGATTTGCAACTGGTATTAAAATACGCTCTGGCGCTTCATTACTTTTCATTGGCTGTTGCTCTTCTAATAGTGCTAATTTACGGCCATACTTTTCAACAATGTATGGGCCAATAATACAAGTAATTAAAATCATAATAATAACACCGTTAACCGTTACTTGATCAAGTAAACCGACATTAAATCCTACTAGTGTAGCTGCTAAAGTTGCTGCCGCTTGAGGCGTTGTTAAACCAAAGATTACTAAGTTCTCTTCTTTGGAATAACCGTATAACTTACTCGTTAAGAGGGCTGCACTATATTTTCCAATTAATAAACCTAAAACGATCAAACCCGTTAACACCCAAGCTTTCGGATTGCTTACAAGCACTCTTAAATCCATTAACATCCCGACAGAAAGTAGGAAAAATGGAATAAAAATCGCATTGGCTGTAAATCGAATTCTGTTCATTAACGCACCTTGTTCGAAGATGAAACGATTTAGTGCTAACCCAACCAAAAAGGCACCGATAATTGGTTGAAGACCAGCAACCACCGCTAACGAACCAGCTGTAAATAAAAGGACCATTACATATGTAAATTCTACAGGTCCTTCCGTCGTTACATTGCGGAAAAACCAACGTGATATGAATGGAGTTCCGAGGAAAATAACGGCAACAAAAATAATGATAGAAATGGTCAATTTAACTCCAAAATAAATATCTAACTGACCAGCTGCTGCTCCCGTAATTACTGCAAGTATTAATAAAGCAAACGTATCCGTTAAAAGACTTCCACCTACTGCTGTAGTGACAGCTTTATTTTTTCCTATACCTAATCGGCTAGCAATTGGATAGCCTAAAAGCGTATGGGAACCTAAAATAGACCCGATTAATACAGAAGCAGCTAAATTGTATCCGAGCATTAAGCTTACTAACGTTCCTAAAATTAACGGTATCCAAAAGGATAATAAGCCGTAAACAATACTTCTATTTCGGTATTTTTTAAATCCGTCTAAATCCATTTCTAATCCAGCGATAAAAATAATAAATAATAAGCCTACCGTACCTAATAATTCTATCGTTTGCGTTCGTTCTAATACCCCTAGCCCATTTGGTCCAATTATTACACCTGCTAATATTGGCCCGATAAGACCAGGAATTCGTAATAATTTCATAAAGTAGGGAAAAATAAAGAAAATGATCATTGCAATCGCAAATAATAAAACTGGTTCGGTAATAGGAAATTCAAACAAAGCTTTCCCCCCGATCCTTTCAAAATTGCTTTTTACACATAGTTAAAGATTATACCATCCCCAAACATGACGGTAAAGAAAACATACCTGCGGATGAGGGGATGGTGCATTATATTTTATAAAATAATAATACAAAAAGTTTGGTACGGATTTCTATTATTTTATCCTTAAAAAGGGCTAGTGGTTAAGATTTAGTCCGTTTCACTGCGCTGCAGGTACTCGCTTTCCGCGGGCGTGGCTTGAGCCTCCTCCTTCGCTTCGCTACGTGCGGGGTCTCAAGTCTCACGCTACTCCCGCTGGAGTCTCGCACCTTCCGCTCCGTTCCACTTTCGGTTCTAGACCTTGAAAGGAAAAAACTTATAGCACCCAAATATAAATCCCTATTTTCATGCGCCATGGTTCGTATTTCACTTGAATTTATATCTACACTAAAGGAGGAATAACGATGGAAGAGAATATGACGACGGAATATAAGATTGATTACACCGTTTTAATGATTATTTTTTTATTAGCACTTATTAGTCTCATTATATTATCTGCCATTCAGCCGTCATTACCAGCTAAATTACAGTCTGTTCATTTTGTTCAAAAACAAACGTTTTGGTATATTATTGGAAGTACTGGTACTGTTTTATGTCTCTTTTTTGATTATGAGCGTTATCGACATTTCGGTTATTATTTATATGCGATTGGAATGATTTTATTAATTGGGTTAGATATATCAATCTCGCCTCAAGTATTAACGATTAACGGGGCTACGAGTTGGTATTCCATTCCTGGCATCGGAAATGTGCAACCGTCAGAATTTATGAAGCTTTTTTATATATTTGCTTCTAGTATCGTATTAACACAGTTTCGTGAAAGCTTAGAAGAAGACGAATTACACTTTGATGCCATTTTAAAAAAAGAATGGATGCTTATATTTAAATTAACTTTTCTATTTTTATGTCCTGTTTTATTTTTAGTTAGGCAACCTGACCTCGGAATGACGATGATTTATACTTCCATCTTCATCACGTATATATTAATTTCAGGTATTAGGTGGCGTTTATTGCTAGGATTAATGACGTCAATCCTACTAATCATTTCTAGTTTTATTTTTTTATATTTAAAATTCCCAAACTTTTTTTACCAATATGGGTTTCATGAGTATCAATTAGGTCGTTTTTATGGGTGGCTAGACCCACATGGTCATTCTGATGCTTATGGATACCAGCTTCTGCAATCTTTAAAAGCTGTTGGTTCTGGAACGTTATACGGAACAGGTTTTGGTCATGTAGAGGTAGCTCTTCCTGAGTCACATACCGATTTTATTTTCGCTATGGCGGCAGAGCAGTTTGGTTTTCTTGGCGGTAGCATTATTATTTCATTGTTTTTCATATTAATTTTTCGTATTGTATCCATTGCCTTACAATGTAACGACACGTTTGGAAGTTTTCTATGCGCAGGTATTGTCGGAATGATAGGTTTTCAGGTGTTTCAAAATATCGGAATGACGATTGGCCTCCTGCCTATTACAGGACTCCCACTTCCATTTGTAAGCTACGGGGGAAGCTCATTAGTTACATACATGGCCGCAATTGGGATTGTGTTAAATGTTTACGGCAAATCGAAACAATATATGTTTGATTAATGGAGGAGAAAAAATGAAAATAGATATTATTGGTGATATACACGGTTGCTATGATGAATTAAAAATTTTATTAGAAAAATTAGGCTACACGATTGATGAAGAAAGTAGGGTTAGACACCCTGAAGAGAGAAGGCTTGGTTTTGTAGGGGATCTAACGGACCGAGGACCTCACTCCTTAAAAGTAATAGAATTTGTAGCAAATGTAGTATCAAGCGGGAAAGGTTATTACGTACCCGGAAACCATTGTAATAAATTGTATCGATATTTTTTAGGAAATAAAGTACAAATAACGCACGGTTTAGAAACAACTGTAGCAGAATTCGAAGCACTTAATAGAAAAGACCAAAAGAAGTATAACCATTTATTTGTAAAGCTTTATGAAAATGCACCATTGTATCATGTTTTAAACGGCGGAAAACTAATTATTGCCCACGCAGGAATTAAGAAAGATTATATTGGGAAGCATTCCAAAAAGGTAAAAACGTTCGTTCTATATGGAGATATTACTGGTGAGTTTGAAGCAAACGGTATGCCTGTTCGCCGTGATTGGGCGAAACAATACGATGGGGACGCATGGATTGTTTATGGTCATACTCCTGTTAAGCAACCGAGGTTTGTCAACAATACGGTTAATATTGATACAGGAGCAGTGTTCGGTGGTTCTTTGTCAGCCGTTCGTTATCCTGAGATGGAAACCGTGTCTGTTCCATCGTCTATGCCGCTAGTAGAAGAGAAATTTCGGGACCTTGATAAGGAGTAGGATTATTATCCTACTCCTCCATATTTAATAGTTGTTGCATATCTGCCGGAAGTTTTGACTGAAAGTGTAACTCTTGCTCTAAAACCGGATGAAAAAATGTTAATTCGCAACTGTGAAGTGCTTGTCGCTTTATTAGGTCTCTTTTTCCGCCATATAAGTCATCTCCCAGTAGTGGATTTCCGACGTATGACAAATGTACTCGAATTTGGTGTGTTCGACCAGTTTCTAATTTTAATTTTAATAAACTGGATTGTGAATACTCTTCCATCACTTCATAATGGGTAATTGCGTGTTGCCCATCTTGTCGCACTTCCCTTTCAATAATACTCGTCTCTTTTCTTCCAATCGGCTCATTAACTATTCCATTTCGTTTCTTTAGCCTGCCATGAACGATTGCAATGTAGGATCGTTGTATAGAGTGATCTTTCTGTTGCAAAGAAAATAAATGGTGAATGTAACGGTTTTTCGCAATGAGCATTAGGCCCGATGTGTCTCGATCTAATCTTGTTACGATATGGACAGCACTATGCAACCCATTTTTTTTATAATAATATAGGAGTGCATTCGCAACAGAACCTGTTGGGTGTTCTCTTGATGGGATTGAATTCATGTATGGTGCTTTATTTAAGACGAGAACATAATCATCTTCGTAAACAATATCGAGCGGCAACTGTTCAGCTTTTAACCCCTCACTACTTATTTCTTCTGGAAAAGTGACTTCTATATCATCACCAATTCGAAGCATATACCTAACTGTTACTCGGTTGCCATTTACAAGAATGGATCCGCCAGCAAACTTAATATCTGCTAGAGCTGATTTAGAAATATGCTTTTCTCTTAAAAATTCCCGGAGTAGTTTCCCTTCGTCTTGTTTTTTTACAATAAAGTGAAGTGTGAACATGTTTTACCCTCTTTAAAATATTAATAAAAAGCAACCAGACAAGTGCTGATTGCTTCGTTTAACCAGAAATAAAGGAATCACGAACTCTTTTCCAAAATGGAAACGGACGAAATCGAGCAAACCTTATTTTCTCTTTAGCCACTCGGCATTGAATCGACTTTACATCTTTATGAAGTAATGTTAAATGATCGATTGTTATTTGATAATCTACATCGTTTACGGGTTTAAGTAAGCATGTATGATGATCTGGTAAAACTAACGGTGAACCGATTGTACGAAAAACACGATTATTAATAGAGGCCATTTCTGCAATTTGTATGGCTGGTAATGACGGATGCAATATTGCCCCACCTAACGCTTTATTGTAAGCAGTACTTCCAGAAGGTGTGGAAATACAGAGACCATCTCCACGGAACGTTTCAAAAGGCTGGCCTTTAATTTCAACGTCCATTACTAACGTTCCTTCTACACTTTTCACTGTACATTCATTAAGCGCTAAATATCTCGTTTCTTTGCCACCATCTATGTAACGGATAATCACCTCTAGAAGAGGGTATTCAATAGTCTGATATGGTGTTTTAGCAATGGCGATGACGAGCTTTTCTATCTCCTCTGGTACCCAATCGGCATAAAAGCCTAAATGTCCAGTATGCACTCCGATAAAAGCAGTCTTATCTAATCTACTTTTGTAGCGATGAAAAGCATATAGTAATGTCCCGTCTCCACCAACGGAAACGACGATATCTGGACGATCCTCATCATAAATGAGCTCAAAGTCTTGCAAATATGTTTTCATTTTTAACATTAACGTATTCGACACTGCATCACCTTTGGACGTAATCGCAAACCTCATCTGCTCACCTCCCCATTATGTATCCATTTCTTTTTTTCTTGAGAATATTGCTTGTGCTTCTTGTATTTCCCCACGGATTTGGGACATTTCTTCGTCTAAAAGATAAGCGGCTTCCGCTGCTCGAACGAGACGTTCATGTATTTCTTGTGGAAACTGACCACTATATTTATAGTTTAAAGAATGCTCAATGGTAGCCCAAAAATTCATTGCTAACGTACGTATTTGAATTTCGACTAGAATAATCTTTTCTCCCTTAATCGTTTGAACTGGATATTCTATAACCATATGATAAGACCGATACCCGCTTTCTTTCTTTCGAGTTACGTAGTCTCTTTCTTCAATAATTTTAAAATCATTCCGCTTCCTCAACAAATCAACAACACGATGGATGTCATCAACGAACTGACACATCATACGTATTCCTGCAATGTCCTGCATTTCTTCTTCTAACCGCTCTAGCGGAATACCTTTACGTGTTGCTTTATCTAAAATGCTAGCAATTGGCTTTACACGTCCTGTTACGAATTCAATCGGTGTATGCTCTGAATGCATTTCAAACTGTGAACGAGCACCTTTCAATTTCACCTTTAATTCATCAATCGCCTGCTTATACGGCGCTAAAAATAAATCCCATTGTTGAATCATACGGCATACCCCTTTTAACTCTCTATATCTGCTTTGTAAGCATAAACTTCTTTATTAGGCGAAAAATACTTCGGTAACTTTCTTCTCCATGTCTTCCCCGTAGTTTGCGTTATCTTTAATATTTTCTACTAAGTATTGTAACTCTTCTGCAAACTGGGTTAATAATAATGCTATTTTTCCTACTACTAATACAATTGCTTTCTTTTCTTCCACCGCATTTTTTATCGCAGACCAAAAAGAATGTGAAATGCTCACATAAACAAATTCTGTTGCTGTTTCTAGCTTATAAATAAATGAAAGTTGGTCAGAATCTACTAACATTTGATTGCTCGCTTGCACTTCCTCAAGAGAGAAAGCCACTTCGTCAGCAAGTAATTGCAATTGCTGTGAATTAACTAACGTTTCTTTAATTTCTATTCTTTTTTGCATGTGCATCTCCTTCCAAGCGATTTCCTCCTATATTTTATCATAGTTTATTCCTTTCCATAAATTTTTCCTCAATCTTTTTCCATTGAAATTAGAATCATTTATGCCGATAATAGAAATAGACAAAGCGAAATGAGGAAATGTTATGCATCAAGAAATAGAGATTGAATTCAAAAATATCATAACGAAAGACGAGTATTCCCGTCTATTAAAAGCATTTCAACATACTGCCGATGAAGGTGTAATACAAATTAACCATTATTTAGATACACCTGACTTCCACTTAAAGCAAAACGGTTGTGCTTTACGTATACGCGAAAAAAATAAGGCGTACCAATTAACGTTGAAGCAACCTGCAGGAGAAGGACTGTTAGAAACTCATGAAACGATTCTTCAGTCAGATATGAACCGAATACTCGATGAAGGAAGACTATTGGATGGTGGTATCTCCTCTGTTTTGAAGACAAGCTTAAATATTGATCCTACTACTGTACAATATTTCGGCTCCCTTACGACAAAACGAGTGCAATTCTCTTATGAAAATGGCCTCCTCGTGTTAGACGAATCTAACTATTTAGGTGTTACGGATTATGAATTAGAATACGAGGCTTCCTCCTTTAAGGAAGGAAAAATAGTTTTTGAAAGGTTATTACACAAATACGAAATACCAATCCGTCCAACAAAAAATAAAATTGTACGATTTTACGAGCAAAAAAAAGCGTTAGAAGGTGACTATAAACATGAGAGTTAATCAGTATCGAACTCTTTTAGAAATTCAAGCGTTACAAAATATGAATGGAACAAACAAAAGCAACAATAACTTAACAACATTTTCTAGCATCTTTCAGCAAACGGTAGGGACTCCCCCTTCACAAAATGTTGGAAATAGCTTATTTACCCATCCATTAAATAGCGCTACAACAGAATCGTTATTACCACTTTTACAAAAATCTTTGGATCCTTTAAACACGAACACAACTTTGTTAACGAAAACAAACTATGACGACATTATTAAAGAAGCCTCCGAAAAATATAATGTCGATGCGAAACTGATTAGATCAGTTATCCAACACGAATCGAATTTTAACCCTAATGCGAAAAGTCATGCTGGTGCGATGGGACTAATGCAATTAATGCCTTCAACAGCCCGTGGCTTAGGTGTTTTGAATCCATTTGATCCGCGAGAAAATATATTAGGTGGAACGAAATATTTAAGTCAAATGCTCCAAAAGTATAACGGAAATACGACGTTAGCACTAGCTGCATATAATGCAGGACCAGGCAATGTAGATAAATACAATGGTATCCCACCATTTCGAGAAACAGAACGATACATTGCGAAAGTAACAGAAAGCTATTACGCATAACTTTAAAAGCCCTAAGACAAATTTAGGGCTTTTTTTAAGTCTATTTTCTCTTCTATAAAATAATATTTGGTAATTATTAGTGATTCCAACTCTTCTCCTAATAGTTTCCTTAGTTTTTCGAATCTAATTATTTGAGATATAACAACCACATTGATAAAATAATATACAATTAAATGAAATATTTGTTATCCATTGTAGATAATAAAAAAGCGTATTAATAGTCCTAAAACATATATTCGCTTAACTATTGAGAAGAGGAGTTCTTATTATGGTGAATCCAATCAAATCACCTTTTGAAGCAATTGGTGGGGAGGATGTTATTAATCGTTTAGTCGATGCTTTTTATGCACGTGTTAGCCAGCATCCAGATTTATCACCCATTTTTCCTGATGATCTAACTGAGACTGCCAGAAAGCAAAAACAATTTCTTACCCAATATTTAGGCGGACCTAATTTATATACTGAAGAACATGGTCACCCAATGTTACGGGCGCGTCACATGCCTTTTGAAATAACACCTAAACGGGCAAAAGCATGGTTAAGTTGTATGCAAAAAGCAATGGATGAAATCGAATTAGATAGTCCTTTGCGAACGGAATTTTTCCATAGGCTTGTACTAACAGCACAACATATGGTCAACACTCCAGATGATGAAGAGGAAGATTCCAGTGATTGAACAAGATAAACACTTTTTTTATTTAAATACAATCAAGCATACAACAAATAAACCAATAGAGATTTACTTATTTATTGATCCGTTATGTCCAGAATGTTGGGGTTTAGAACCGATTTTAAAGAAACTCCAAATTGAATATGGCCGTTATTTCACCATAAAGCATGTGTTAAGCGGGAAGCTTGCTACACTTAATCTAGGTAAGAAAAACGCTCCTGAAACGATGGCAAAGACTTGGGAGCGTACTGCAAATCGTTCTGGAATGTCCTGTGATGGTTCCCTTTGGCTAGAACAACCGATTTCCACACCATTTGCTGCTTCCGTTGCTATTAAAGCTGCGGAATTACAAGGACGAAGATCTGGTAGTAAGTTTTTACGAAAGCTTCAAGAGGTGTTGTTTTTACAAAAACAAGACATCTCTAACATCGACGTCTTGAAAGAATGTGCTATCTCCGTTCAGTTAGATGTGGAAGAGTTCGAAAGAGATTTGAAAGAAGAGTATGCAGCTAAAGCTTTACAATGCGACTTAAAGATCACATCCGAAATGGAAGTGCAAGAAATTCCTTCTCTCGTTTTCTTTAATGAAAATATTGAAGCGGAAGGTATTAAAGTTTCTGGTTGTCACTCATATGAAATATATGTAGAAATACTACAGGATATGATTAACGAGACATTAAAGCCAGATATACCACCATCTATTGAGCAGTTTTTAAAAAGGTTCGAATTTGTCGCGACGAAGGAATTAGCAGTAGTCTACAATTTAACTGAGCAAGAAGTTGAACGAGAAATGAAAAAGTTAGTCCTAAAGCAAAAAGTAGAACAAGTACCAGTAAAGTATGGTACATTCTGGAAGTATTTAGAATAATGAAAGGTCGGTGTACGCTAGTTACACTGACCTTTTTTGTTTACTTTTTAATTGTCGCACTACCTCTTTTGCTTTTATAAGGTCACTTTTACATACTTTTAACGTTTGAACCGGTGGGATGGAGGCTGCAAATCTTATATCTGTCTTCTCCATACTAATTTTATATTTTTTAATTCCTGCATCTCGAAGCAGTTGTTGTGCTTTATACATTTTCTTAACATCATTAGTAGTAAAAACGGGATACGATTTTGTAAAGAATGTGTCAATTAGCCATGAAATTATAAGTTTCCACCTCGCTGTGTAAAAGTAGTCTCTCCCTTTTGTATCCGATAACTATAGGAGACCTTCAACCCCTAAGGATCAATATGAATAAGAGATCTACTAAGATACGGATATTACTATTAAAAGTTTCATCATAATCGCATTTGCTTTACTAAAGCTTCACTTTTAATATCTCACTTCCTAACTTTTGGATCATTATTGACGCACTTGTGAGATTTTTTGCTGCACTCGCGACATTTATTGACGCACTTGCGACATTTATTGACGCACTCGCGACATTTATTGACGCACTTGCGACATTTATTGACGCACTTGCGACATTTATTGACGCACTTGCGACATTTATTGACGCACTTGCGACATTTATTGACGCCTCCTCCCGTCTATTCCATACAAAAGAAAACGCCCCGGCATAATTGCCAGGGCGTTTTCCTTGTCTTTAATAGACAACAAAGGGGATGGGAGAAATTTTTCACGGTCAAACAAAGGGGTATATGTTTGTATGTGAATCGTTTCACATCTATAATATATCAGATTTTGTCGACTTTTGGCAAGTCCCCTTTGTATTGTTTCACAACTTTGTAACATTTCCGTTTTGAATTTTCTAGTAAATTATATATAATCTTTCGCATACATTAGTACAAGACAGATAGTCCATTACGGGGAAGGATGAGTATTTATGAACAAGTGGACCTTTATTTTATCTATTGGGTTTATTATCTTTGCTTTTATTTTAAATATATTTGGTTTAATGCGCGTCTTTCCGCTTTTGTTTACATCGGTTCTTTTATTTTTATCCTTATTAATTTTTGTGTCGTTATTAAACAATCAGCATCGGTTTAGAGGGTTTAAATAAGATAGAAATAATTAGCTAATATTGACACGTCTATATATTAGCTATTAGTTACTAGTTAGGGTGATAATTTTGAAACACTTTATTCTGTATTGGAGAGTATTTTTCATTGTAGCACTTGTATTACTTTTTATAACAAATGTAATAAGTCCATTTATTTTCAGTTCATTTTTATCCGGAATCATTATCTTTTTTGGAATCCCTTGGGTATATACTAAGATTACAGAAAAGTAGCTTTGCAACTTGTTGTTGTACTATCAGCATCGAATGACAATATATTTTTTACAAATACAAAAGCAAGGTACAATATGCACCTTGCTTTTTAGTATTACGATAGTAGCTTTTCCATTTCTGTAAGCTTTTGCTCGAAAACTTTACATGCTTCTTCGATTGGTGAAGATTGTGTCATATCTACTCCTGCTTTTTTCAGTACTTCGATTGGATAGTCGGAGCTTCCAGCACTTAAAAATTCAATATAACGGTCTACTGCTGGTTGACCTTCTTCCAATATTTGCTTGCTTAATGCTGTTGCTGCACTATAACCAGTTGCATACTGATATACGTAGTAATTGTAATAGAAATGTGGTATTCTTGCCCACTCTAGACCAATTTCTTCATCAATATGAATGTTCTCTCCGAAATATTTCTTATTAAGTTCATAGTATTTTTCCGTAAATAAGTCAGCAGTTAACGCTTCACCGTTTTGAGCTAATTGGTGAATTTGGTGTTCGAATTCAGCAAACATCGTTTGTCGGAATACTGTACCACGGAATCCTTCTAAATAATGATTTAATAAGTAAAGCTTTTTCTGTTCATCATCGATTGTTTTTAATAAATAATCATTTAATAAAGCCTCGTTACAAGTAGAAGCAACCTCCGCTACGAAAATTGAATAATTTCCATACGGATACGGCTGAGTTTTCCGAGTATAGTAGCTATGAACAGAGTGTCCGAACTCGTGAGCTAACGTAAATAAGTTGTTAATATTATCTTGCCAGTTCATTAAGATGTAAGGATTTGTTCCGTACGTACCAGAAGAATAAGCACCTGAACGTTTTCCTTTATTTTCTTGAACATCTACCCAACGATTGTTAAAGCCTTCTTGAACGATGTTTAAATAATCTTCCCCGAGTGGAGCTAAACCTTTTAACAAATAGTCTTTCGCTTCACCATATGGAACTTTCATTTTCACATCTTTTATTAAAGGAGTATATAAATCATACATGTGTAGTTCATCTACACCTAACACTTTTTTACGTAGATCAACATAACGGTGTAAAAGGTGTAGGTTATCATTAATTGTATTCACTAAATTATCATAAACAGTTTCAGGTATATTGTTGTTACTTAACGCAGCATGGCGAGCTGAATCATAGTTACGTACTTTTGCTTGGAAATTATCCTTCTTGACAGTCCCCGAAAGCGTGCTTGCGAATGTATTTTTATATTTACCATACGTTTCATAAACACCTTTAAACGCATCTTCACGAACACGACGATCTTCACTTTCTAAAAAGCGAATATAACGACCATGCGTAATTTCTACTTCTTCCCCATTCTCATCTTTAATGGATGGGAACGTTAAATCAGCATTATTTAACATTCCGAACGTATTAGAAGAATTGCCCATTACTTCTGATGCTTGCGCTAATAACGATTCTTCTTTTGCTGAGAGAATATGTGGACGCTGGCGATTAATTTCGTCTAAGGCATGCTCATAAAGTTGTAAGTCTGAATTGTCTTGAACAAAATTCTTTAGCTGCTCTTCATCCATTGATAAAATTTCTGGCACAACAAATGATAAAGCACTCGCTACTTGAGTGTAAAGGTTCGCAGCTCGGTCATTTAATCCTTGGTAAAAAGCATTAGTGGTGTCTTGATCATAACGCATATGAGCATATGTATATAATTTACCTAAACGACTAGAAATTTCGTCTTGATATTGTAATACTTCATATAGTTTATTGGCAGAAGTAGATAGCGTTCCAGCAAATTCACTAATTTTCGGAATCATATTTTTCACTTCAAGGAATTCATTTTCCCAATCTTGATCAGTCGGAAAAATATCTTCTAATCTCCATGTATCTTCAACAGTTATTTCGTGACGCTCAGGTAACTTATTCACTGTTTTTTGTTCTGACATTTTGAAACCTCCTAAATTATAATGGCATCCTTCTATTATATGAGAAAATCTCCATTATAAGAAATATTTTGATTTTTTCTCCATTCAATATTATTCGACACTCTCCGTTTTTCTCCTTTTTAATTTTTCCTTTTAAAGAATAGTCATACTAACGAAATTGCTTTTATAAATCTTTCGTCTTGTTTCATTAACTCTTCCATATTAGCGTTAGAATTAATCGACCTTCTTTTCACATAAATGTTTTCCATTTTTTTACTTAGTAATCCAATGGCAACTAACGCTTCAACATATTGGCGAACAGCGTTTGTATAATCGACTCTTTCTACGAGTGGTAACGTTCTTATTTTAATTTTTCCTTCTTTTACTCTCCTTTCAAACATTTGTACAACAGAAGGAAGGTGAATAATAGAGCCGGTAGGTACAGTAAATATACAATCGTAAAAGAGCCATGCTTGCCATTCTATTAAAGGTGTTTGCATGAAAAATTGTGATGGAACAGGAAGACCGATCTCTGCAGGGAGCTGTGTTAACGAAACGCCATAATGTTGATAGCTATATTTTTTTAGCGCTATCATTCCGTTATACAGACAGTATTCGTACCGCCATTTTCGTTTATATTCAACCCAGCGCTTACGCCAATAAAATGGAAGTTTCATACTTGGAAAGCTGTGAACGTATAAATTTTCCGTTGAAAATGATAGGATAAACGCCTTTTGTTGACTATAAGGGAAGTAAGGAATAATGTATGTGAATTTTTTATCGTAAGGACAAAAGCTTATAAAAAATGGAGTGGTAGAATGGGTAGGATAATTTAAATATAGCCACTCAAACGAAGAAATTGTTTGATGAAGGGTATTTTGAAATCTTTTCTTACTTAAAATCCAAAGAGGAAACAAGTTTTGTGAGAAATAACTTTTCGTTCTTTCTACCATTAATGTTGCTGGAATAGTAGAACATTGAAATTCAACGGCATAACGTCTGTTTTTCGTTTCTAGCAGCACATCTATACGTTGCCTCGTTTCTATCACGTAATGTTCCATCGTTGTGTTTCCATATTTTTTTAGTAAATAATAGAGTTGCCTTTTTCCTTCTAAATGGTACAGGGATTCTCGCTCTGTTGAGGCGTTGCAATCTGCACGGTAATGAGCAAAATGAGGACGTCTTTTTTGTCCGACTTTCATTTGAAGTTTTCCATCACATGCTGGGCAAAAATATGGACCACTATTGGGAATTGGCTTACCATCTAATAATGAATAGTACGAGCCATCTTCTCTTTTTGCTATAAACATTTTCCATCTATCTCCTTTGATTAGCTAGGAAATAGAAACTGACACTCTTTACTTCGACAAATTTTTTATATATCCTTTTAAAAAAATAAAAAACCTAGAAATATCTCTAGGTTTTATAAGAGTGGGCTCGTTAAACGGCATAACGACTCCATTATTCTTTGATAGAAAGGTCGATTTGCAAATACTTCTTTAACAATCGGTTTAGAGTTCTTTATATCATCTTCATAGTCTTCCACAAGTTTGTGTAAGCTTTTCGTATTATACAAAAAAGCATTAACTTCAAAATTCAAATGAAAGCTACGCATATCCATGTTTGCAGTACCAATTGACGCAACTTCTTCATCTACAATAATGACTTTACTATGCAAAAAGCCTTTTTCGTATTCAAAAACTTTCACGCCTGCTTCCATTAGTTCAGGAAAATAAGAACGAGAAGCGTAAAAAACAATCTTTTTATCAGGACGGCTTGGCATTAATAACCTTACATCTACACCACTTAATGCAGCAACTTTTAAAGCAGAAAAAATATCGTCGTCTGGAATGAAATATGGTGAAGCAATCCAAATCGTTTTCCTCGCTGACGTAATCATCGCAAAAAATAAGTTTTTGATAACTTCCCATTCTTGGTCAGGTCCACCTGCAATCATTTGAACTCCGCCATGATTAATATTTTCTTGTAATTTAGGAGATAAATACTCTGGTGAAAGCAAAGATTGTTCGGTCATATAATACCAGTCTTGTAAAAAAATAAGTTGTAGTGAACGAACCGCCTTACCTTTTACATAAAGATGAGTGTCTCGCCAATATCCGAAATATTTATCTTTACCTAAATATTCATCCCCAATATTTAAGCCACCTACGAAGCCGATGTTTCCATCAATAACGATTATTTTTCGATGGTTTCGGAAATTAATTTTATTATTAAACACTGGAAAGCGAACAGGTGAAAAAGGAACAATTTGCACTCCGGCTTCTTTTAAATCATTAATATATTTGTTTGATAGCTTAAAACTACCAACTGCATCGTATAAAAAGCGGACGATGACCCCTTCTTTTGCTTTCTTAATAAGGATATTTTTAATTTTGTTTCCTAAATCATCATGGCGAACGATGTAATATTCTAAATGAATATGGTGGTTGGCTTTTTCTAGTTCTTCTATTATTTTTGAAAACGTCTCGTCTCCATCCGTTAAAACCCTCGTTTCTGTCGCAAATGAAATTGGGCTTCTTCCAAGATTCTTGGAAAGTTGAAAAAGCGAACGATATTCATTACCGAGCAGCTTCATTTCTTCTTCTGAATAGCTTCGATGGCCTTCTATATGTTCTGCTGTATGTTTATCCAATAACGCCTTCTTTTGAAAGAGTCTTTGCTTTCGGACATTCCTGCCAAACAAAATATAAAATATAAACCCTAATACAGGGAAGCTCCCTAATACGACTAACCATGTTAACGTTCTAGTTGGATGTCGATTTTCAAAAAATATGAGAAAAGCAATGAATAGAACTGACAAGGGAAACAAAACGGAGAGTATCCCAAGTACCCATCCACCAAGATAGTCCTTAAAAACATATAAAATAGAAATAACCGCTAACAAAAACAAAGTGACTCTAAACGTATTTTTCAAGTATCCCACCTCCGATGTCACCTAAAACGAGTATAACGTTTTAAGGCTTAAAAAAACCGATTCCATTTCAATGAAATCGGTACACGATTATAGTGAAAAGTGCTTTGAAATTTCTTCCATAGCATTTCCTTTATTAATTATCGTACCATACTCAGCTAGACGGTGAATCGTTACTTGTGTTTCTTCACCGTACTCAAGTAAGACACTTAGTACATTATCTATTTGATCATCCGTATAATGCTCGCTTGCAAAATCTACGTATAAATAATATTTTCCTTCAAAGGAGTATAGACTATTTTCCATGTTATCTAAGTTTTTTAACCGATGACTGACAGAAATGAAATCTTCAAAGTCTTTAAACTTAATCATAAACTGTAGTAAATCTTCATCTTCATTTCCTAGTTCATCATCTTCTTTAGTAGGGTTAAAATGATGATCTAACATTGATTCAATACGCTCATCAACTGGGAAATCCATCTTTTTATCTTCTGAAATTGGAACTTCGAAAGTCTTTCCATCTCTTGATAATTGCGCAAGTGTAACAATTACTTCTAATCCTTTATCTAAAGCTTGCACTTGTATCCAAAGTGGGCCCTCCACAGCAAAATCTTCTTCATCATGAGCCTCATCCATCATTTCCCAAAACAATTCTTCACTACGCTCACGATTGTACCAAATTTCTTCCCTAGAAAAGCCTCTTTCCTCTATATCACCATACGAAATATAAAATTTAACTGTATTTTCGTTAATTCTTTCGATTTCCATTTTTCATAACAACTCCCTTCAATGATAGGTAAATGATACACGCTTCCTACCAATATTTATTTTGGAAGCAATTAGAGATGAACATTAATCCATTCACGTCTCATTTTCCTTTTTTTCGTTCCTTTGGAAGGGAAACCTCCATAAAAACTGACCTATTGTAATACTGTTTCCATTTACTAACTAGCATAAACATATAGTCTATGCATCAATAAAATACCTTGTACTCTTATTCTATGACATTTATTGTTGGAATGGAAATAAAAAATGCTAAATTTCAAAAAAACGACTCCTGCCTATACGAAAAGCGGAGGCGGCTCGCTCAGGTCCAATCAAACTGGAGCTTTTCCGCAGGAGATAAAGGAAACACAACGAGCCAGGAGGCGAGTTGATGTTGACTTATCGTACGGAGGAAAAGTGAAGTTTGAGCCGGACCTAGCCGCCGGAGCTAGACAATCCGAAAAGCGGAGGGCGTTTGGTAGCGGCGTACAAACTGGACCTTTCCTGCCGGAGATAAAGGAAACACAGCGAACGTCAGTGAGCTGATGTTGACTTATCGTACAGAAGGAAAGGGAAGTTTGATAGCCGCTAACGCCCGGAGCTAGACAATCTGAAAAGCGGAGGCGGCTCGCTTATGTCCAATCAAACTGGAGCTTTCAAACAAAATAAAAGCAATATCCATTTACTTTCCATAAGACTATCAAGTTCGTTTGAAAAAAACAAGCATATTATCCTCGCTTCCCCATTATATTTAATATTAATGGGACAAGAAGGAGAGATATCGTGGACATAGAATTAATTACTTCCATTCTTATTATAATTGGGATAGATATTATACTTGGTGGTGACAATGCTATTTTAATTGCGTTAGCATGTCGTGAACTACCAGAGAAACTTCGTAATAAAGCGATCATTATTGGAACAGTATTAGCTATCGTTTGTCGTATTGTATTAACTATTCTCGCTGTCTACTTATTAACAGTCCCTTTTCTACAATTTGTTGGCGGTGTTTTACTTGCTTACATAGCTTACGGATTGTTAAAGAAAGAAGAAGAGCAAGTTAATGTACGCGGTAGCGCTTCTTTATTCACTGCTATTAAAACAATAATTGTAGCAGATCTCGTTATGGGATTTGATAATGTTATGGCAGTAGCAGGAGCAGCACATGGACAGTTTATTCTTGTAGTTATTGGACTTCTATTCTCCATTCCGATCATTATTTGGGGAAGTAAAATTATCCTTTTAATCATGGAGAAATATCCTATTGTTATATACATCGGAGCCGCTATTTTAGCATACACAGCTGGTAAGATGATGATCTCGGAGCCGATGATTCAACATGCGATTCCTTCTTCGAATTGGCTTAATATATTTCCGTTTGCCGTTATCTTATTCGTAACAGGCTTATCCTATATCCAAAAGTTTACGAGAAGAACGACTATTCAATAAAATTTCCAGTCTTTCCTATTCCTATTATCTATAATTAAAAATTGAGATAGGGGGAGGCGACTAACCTCCATTTATCCCTCTCACACCACCGTACGTACGGTTCCGTATACGGCGGTTCCAGTTATGTCGAACGTTGTAAATCATATCTCGCAGTAATACTTTTCAATCCAAGGGAAAGCCAATATGCTTTCCCTAGTGTTTTGTGTAGTATAGGACTTTTGGATATTCTCCAATAAGCCTTCCTCGTATTGCCCCATTCGTGTGCTTTCCATTTCGGTATACCCAGTTCGATGAGTCTCTTGACCTTTGTACGCGGGAGTTTCCATTCCTTCCAGCGAATCATTCTTAATCTTCGGTTAAGCCATCCTTCAAGTTTAACGATTACAGAACGAGTGTCAGCTAAATGGTAGTAGTTAACCCATCCAACGAGATATTCGTTAAGTTTAAAAAGTCTATCTTCCATAGCTATTGATCTACGTCTGCTTGTAAGTTTCCTTATTTTATCTTTAAACCGTTTTATTGATTGAGGTGATATTCTCACCTTCGGTTTTCGGTTATTTGTAAAGCTGAATCCGAGGAATTTTCTTTTCCAAGGTCGGTCTACAGCACTTTTCTCTCTGTTAACCTTTAACTTAAGTTTCCCTTCGATAAATTGAGTCATAGCTTTCATAACCCTTTCACCGGCTCTTTTAGATTTCACGTAGATATTACAATCATCGGCGTATCGGACAAAACGGTGCCCTTTGCGTTCCAACTCTTTATCTAGCTCATCCAAAACAATATTTGAAAGTAATGGGCTTAGTGGTCCGCCTTGCGGTGTGCCTTCAAGGTTTGGACTGACAAGTCCGCCTTCCATAACGCCTGAGGTTAGAAAGCGTCTAATTATTCTTTGTAAAGTTCTGTCTTTAATCCTCGTAGCTAACTTACTCATTAATCTATCATGATTGACCTTGTCAAAGAACTTCTCGAGGTCGATGTCCACTACCCATCTATATCCTTCTTCTATGTAGCTTTGAGCCAGCTTGACTGCTTGATGCGTTCGCCTGTTTGGGCGAAAACCAAAGCTACATTCAGAGAATCCAGGGTCGTATATTTTGGTAAGCACTTGGGTAATTGCCTGTTGAATGAAACGGTCTGTCACGGTTGGGATTCCTAGTTTCCTCTTCCCTTTGCCATCTGATTTCGGGATTTCGACTCGACGGACAGGGGAAGGGATATAGGTTCCCTCGGAAAGGGATTTGCGTAGATCATTCCAATTGAGCATAATATGTCCGCGAAGAGCAGTAACTGGCATTTCATCCACTCCATGCTTTCCCTTGTTCCTTTCTACTCTCTTAATTGCGTTAAGTAGGTTTTCCCGTGACAGGATTTGTTCCATTAACATTGATATAACCTCCATCGTAAATAGGTTTTCTGATTGTGTTCTTTCCAATCTCCACCCTATTCATCGTCCCCCATGGATTCACCATTTCCTCCGATAAACAGGTACCTTGTTTTCTGTTTCATTGAATGGAAGATACGCCTAGTTCCTATTTTCCATAACCAGTTCAGCCCTTCCTTATCCTCTTAAGCGAATAAGTACTATGGCTTCTGCTGACGCCTGTCGTTCAACCTATCCTCACAGATAAGCTTACCGTATGAGTACGGCGTATCGACAGGTTCTCCCCGGGTAAGAGTGTAGACTTTCCTTCCATGTCTCCGCCTCATTTACTCTGTGACACCTTCGGCAGTATGGACTTTGTCTTGTATTGCAGACTCATCCAGTATCACCTAGCCTTATATGAGATTCGTGTTCCTCGGAGCAGAAGTTTGCCGCCGACTTCCTTCAGATATGAAGGTCACCCCGCATATCCTTGTCTTGAGCTACGGCTACTACTGCCTTCGCCGTTCGGGACTTGCACCCTAGAGCCTACACCCATGCCGGGCACACAATAACGAAGAGGTCAATCTATGATTGACCTCTTTTTAATTACATATTTACTAAGCGTTGTGCTTCTCGTAATTGATAACTTCTAACTTTACGTGGTAAAAATCTACGAATTTCATCTTCGTTGTATCCAACTTGTAATCTTTTTTCATCAATAATAATTGGTCTTCTTAATAACCCAGGGTGCTCTTGAACAACAGAGTACAGCTCCTGTAAAGGCATCGATTCCACATTTATATTCAGTTTTTGGAATACCTTTGATCTTGTTGAAATGATTTCATCTGTACCTTCTTCTGTCATTCGTAAAATTTCTTTAATCTCTTGTAGAGATAGTGGTTCCGAAAAAATGTTTCTTTCTTTAAATGGAATATCGTGCTCCTCTAACCACGCTTTTGCTTTACGACAAGATGTACAACTTGGAGATGTATATAACGTTACCATGAACTTTTCCTCTCCTTTTAACGAATATGGACAATGCTAATCTATAATAATTATTCTTATTTGAAATAACTTTAATTTAGTAATTTCTATTATCAATTATACATGAAAAATGTTAAAAAATATAGTCTAATTTCTTCTATTTATACACTTTACACTTCCTGTATGTACTTTTTTTCCTCACTCCTTTAATATTTAGCCATTGATAATGATTATTAATGACTACTCTTTATACATTATATAACGAAAAATCGAATATAAAAGTTTCATTTTTTTGAACGTTTTAACGAATGTTCACAAAATGTTAACATTTCCAACACTCCCTTTATATCCTGTTAAATCTTAAATTGTACGCTGCACTTATACATGATAGTTTTATATTTAGACAACATAAGTAAGAGGTGATATTTTTTGTTTAAAAAATTTCTATTATTATTTTTACTCCCTTTCTTGTTAGTAGCTTGTACTCAAAAAGAAATAACAAGTCAAAATACGGAAGGCAACGAAATTCCTGTAACAGTAGAAACTGTTTCCGTTCAAAACATTACGAATTCCATTGAGTTATCTGGTGTTGCAGTACCTAGTGTACAAATGCCCCTATTAACTACTTCCCCTCTGACGGTTGAGAAAGTTCACGTTCGAATTGGAGATCGTGTTAAAAAGGACGACCTAATCGTTACGTTAGATTCTTCAACTGCAAAAGAACAAGTCGCTCAAACAAGAGAAGCGATAAATGAACTAGAAAATGCATTATCTAAAATGAAAGAAGTGGAAAATATGGCGAGTAATGATACTCTTCTTTCTGAAATACCCAAACTCCAAGAGGAATTAAACCAATCTCTACAAAAATCTCAAAGCCTGTTAGACGGTGTTGAGACTGGAGCAGTCACCTCACTAGATTTAATTCAAAGTTCAATAGAAGTAATGATAAAACAAGCACAACTTTCGTCTGTAGCTAGTCAAGTTCAACAAATACCAACCTTTAATACAGCAGAATTAGAAATGCAATTAAAACAAGCACGCCAAAGTTTGAGACAAGCGGAGCAATTAGAAGAACTAACACGCATCACAAGTCCAATTGATGGCATTATATCAGAATTAAATGTTATAGAAGATGGAATTGCGACGCCACAATTACCGATCGCTACCGTTATTCAACTTGATACAATTAATGCAACCTTTGCTGTGAATAGTTATCAAGTTAGTAGTTTATTACCTGGGCAAAATGTAACCTTAACTTTTCAAGGTGTATCTGACTCGTACGAATCGTCCATTGATGTCGTATCACCTACTGTTAACCAACAAACAAATATGTTTACCGTTACAGTACCTGTAAGTAATACAGAAGGGAAAATATTAGGTGGAATGCGAACTACTGCAATTGTAGATATTGATGAATTAGAGGCCCAAACTGTAGTGCCCATCGAAGCAGTCCTGTATGAAGAAAATGAACCATATGTTTTTGTAATTGAAAATAATAAGGCGGTTCGAAGACAAATAACAGTTGGTTTCAGAGATGATAAAGTTATTCAAGTTATGGAAGGTTTATCCGAAGGTGACATAGTCGTAACCTCTGGGAAGGAACGATTGAAAGATGGTTCTGAAATTTTAATTCAAGAAAGTGGACAAGATTCATGAATATAGCAAAGTTATCCGTTTTAAGACCAATAGCAATGTCTATGGTTATTGTTCTCATGCTTATATTAGGTGGAGTAAGTATGAGAGGAATGCCTGTGGATTTATTTCCTGAATTAACATTCCCTATCGTGGCTGTTACGACAACGTACGAAGGGGCAGGTCCAGAGGAAATTGAAAACTTAGTTTCAAGCCCTATTGAAAATGCGATGGGAACTTTACCTAACGTAGAATCTGTTACTTCCATTTCTCGGTCTGGAGGTTCACTTGTACTAGTCGCCTTTGAATGGGGTACAGATATGGATTTTGCTTCACTCGACATGCGAGAAAGAATCGATTCGGTTCGTGACTTTTTACCAGCTGGTGCGAATACACCGAGAGTTCTACGGTTTAATCCTAGTGATTTACCGATTGTTCAATTAGCTGTTACCGATCCGACTGGTGAAATGACAAAAGCAAAACAATTGGCTGAGCAAGAAATTGTCCCTGTTTTAAATAATGTTGATGGGATTGCATCCATTTCTGTTGAAGGTGGGGCTGCGAACGAAATACGAATTACGTTAGATCCAAATAAATTAAATTCTTATGGAGTAACGTTAGATCAACTTCAACAAATTATCGCCTCTGAAAATTTAAATTTACCTGGAGGGGCCCTACAGGACCAAAATCAAAATTTACCAATAAGAATAACTGGACAATATGAAAATATTTTTGACGTTAAAAGTCTTCCAATTCCAACTAAAAACGGAGTAATTACACTTGATGAGCTTGGTGAAATAATAGAAACATTAGAGCCAACGACTCAACTTAGTTACTTAAACGGGGAGCCTGCTGTAGGTATTTCTATTTTAAAACAATCAGGCTCTAACACAGTTACTGTAGCAAATGATATCGAAAAACAAATAGAAGAAATGAAAAAAATATTACCAGAAGGGGTACAAATAAAATCAATCTTTAACCAGAGTGATTTTATTGAACAATCCATTCGAGCAGTAGCAACAAATATGATTGTTGGTAGTATACTTGCAGCACTAGTACTTTTTCTCTTTTTAAGAAATGTACGAAGCACATTAATTATCGCCTTCTCGATTCCTATATCTATCGTTACTACTTTTATCTTTATGTATTTCACAGGTCAAACTCTCAATTTATTAACGCTTGGTGGATTAGCATTAGGTATTGGTATGATGGTCGATAACGCGATTGTTATTTTAGAGAACATTTATCGCCTACGCCAAAGTGGATTGTCTTTAAAGGATGCCGCAATTAAAGGGGCTGGGGAAGTTGGACCTGCTATCGTTGCTTCTACTTTGACGACCGTAATCGTCTTTTTACCGATTGTATTTGTTGACGGCTTAGCAGCTCAATTGTTTAAACCACTCGCTTTAGTTATTTCTTTTTCATTACTAGCATCTTTATTTACAGCTTTAATTATTGTACCTTTATTTTCTTCCCTTCTTTTAAAGGTGAATAAAAAGCAATCGAATTTCGAAGAAAGGTTTTCTACTTTTACTCAATGGTACAGACGTGTATTACAATCAGCACTTAAACACCCAAAAAAGACGGTTTCGCTCGTTTTATTTCTGTTTTCTATTTCACTAATAGGCATTCCGTTCTTAGGAAAAGAATTTTTACCTCAACAGGACCAAAGTTTTATTTCTATGTCGGCTAGGTTGCCAGAAGGAAGCGCTTTAGAAGCAACTTACGCTGTTATGGAAGATATTAATGAACAATTACAAATGTTAGATGAAATAGATTCTACGTTTATTACAGTTGGCGGAGCTGATAACTTTTCCGTTCGAGCAGGTACGCAAACGAACCGAGCAAATTATAGTATTTTATTAAAACCTGTAAATGAACGGAATAGAACAGATATGCAAATAGCAGATGACATTAGGCAACGTTTAAAAAACATTCCTGGCGCGGATATTTCAATTTCATCTAGCGATTCCGGCTTTTCATCTCATCCTATTTCATTAAGCATTACAGGACCAGAATTAAACACTTTAAAAGGTATAGCAGATGATGTCATTTCTATAATTTCAGAGGTAGACGGTGTAAGAGAACCTACTTCTAACTATACAGAAGGGAACCCTGAGATAGTTGTTCAGCTTGATCGCACAAAAGCTAGTCAATACGGGATAGGTAGCGCTCAAGTAGCAATGGCTGTTTCGAACGCTACTAGAGGTATTGTTGCCTCTCAACTTGCTCGAGACGGTGAAGAGTTAAATATTCGACTTGCATTAGAAGATACATATACTCAATCTATTGAACAGCTTGAAAATTTACTTATTACAACACCACTCGGTGAAACGATTCCGTTACAAGCTGTTGCTAGCATTAGTCGCGGACAAGGGCCAACGCAAATTACGAGAACAAATCGTTTACGGGAAATAACGGTAAATGCCCATATTGTAGATCGTGATTTAGGCAGTATTGTAGACGATATTGAAAAGGAATTAAGAGATAGGATATATTTACCAACAAACCAATACAAAATCTCGTTCGGTGGTCAAGACGAGCAAATGAACGATGCTTTCTTTAAGCTGGGAGGAGCTCTACTTCTAGCAATCGTTTTAGTGTACATGGTGATGGCCGGCCAATTTGAATCTTATTTCTACCCTTTGATCATAATGTTTTCTATTCCGCTAACGGCAATAGGTATAATTACTGGGTTACTCTTAACGAATCAACCTATTGGAGTTGGCTCACTCGTCGGGATGCTCATATTAACCGGAATCGTCGTTAATAATGCGATTGTATTCGTAGATTATGTCAACATATTAAAAAAGCAAGGTCTTTCAACGACAGAAGCAATTTTAGAAGCAGGTCCTACGAGAATACGACCAATCTTCATGACTGCACTAACAACTATTTTAGGTTTAATTCCTTTAACGATTGGAATTGGAGAGGGAATGGAGATTCAACAACCAATGGCAATTGTTATCGTATTTGGTTTAAGCTTTGCAACGGTGATTACTTTAATTTTCATCCCAGTCGTTTATTACCTATTTGATCAATGGCGAGAAAAAAGAAGAAATGCTAAAGATCAAATAACAGCCTAATTTGTATTGGAGGGGAAAATACAATGATCAAAAAAGGCTTATTTGTTTTCATCCTTCTCTTTGCCTGTTTTATCATTTATCCTGCAGCCAACGCTGAATCACCAAGAAACATTTCGTACATTGCCATCGGTGATTCATTAACTGCAGGTTACGGCTCAACAGAACATAATTATTTAAGAATTAACGGTTTTGTTCCACAGTTTGTTTCCTATTTAAGAGAAGCTAACGAAGTAACAGTTGAAAATTACGGGATACCTGGAATATCAAGCATAGGGCTACTCACATACCTACAAACAGATATAGGCTTGCAAAACCGACTAAAAGGGGCAGATATTATTACACTTTCTATTGGGGGTAATGATTTTTTACAAACAATTAGAGCCCTACCAAATGTTGAAGAACGTGAATTAAAACAGCGAGCGCTCTTGTTAGAACAAACGTATAATGCATTATATGCTTTTTTACGTGACTTAAATAAAGAGGCTCAAATATATTTAATCGGCCTATATAACCCATATCCAGAGAATCATCCGTTACGTGAACCTGGAGTTAGATATGCGGAGGCCTTTAATGAGCAGCTAGAAAAACATAGTAAGAAAGATAACACGTTTCTAATTAACCCTTTGCAACCTTTTTTTAATAAGGAAACTACGTATACGCATATAAAAGAGGACGACATCCACCCTACAGATGAAGGATACACCATCATCGTGAAAGAGCTTATTAAACAGTACGAGGAATTCAATCAAGAATGAAGAAGTTAAGGCTCTCCAAAACATTTAGACAGTGGGAAACGATTCGTTTTCCCACTGTCTTTGTATTAATAACTAACATACGTGCAATATTTAAACCTATTCTATTTTAATGTGTTAGATGTAAAAAGTTCTAAAAGTCAGTCTCTACTGACTTTTAGGACATCCCTCGTTTATATTTGCCGTAGCATATCGTCCTCATTATTTTCATTATATGTTAATACCTTTTCAACAGCTTCATATGATTCACCATACAGTTGCTTATCTTTGTACGTATGAATTTGTTCATACATCTTTTTCATACCATTGTATATCGTTTCCTCATCTTCGTTTGTTGGAGACCAATACAATATTTCCATTTGATTCACTTCGTTCGTTGCTAAACTACGACGTCTATACCCGATAGAGGACGCATGCTGAAATCCTTCACGTTTGTAAAAACGCAACCTTTTTTCCGAATCAGAATCTTCATAATCAATTGGTTCCACCTCTAAAATAATTGGTTTATTTTTATTTTTTAGTTTTTCAATAAGTTTTCTACCTAACCCTTGTCCTCTTGCGTTGCTGGACACGAATAAATAGTCAATAAAAATAAACTGTTCGAACTCCGCATACATTAATACGTGATGTTCTCCTTCATCTTTATGATAAACTTCCCCTTGCTCTTTTAATAATAATTCCATATGTTCCTTCGACTTCATTTCCTCTATTGGAAAATATTGGTTTAGTTTTTCATACCAATTCACAGGTTAGTTAAACTCCTTTCTACCTTATATATATGTGAACGTAAAACAGATTCGTGCTTATAAATGTTAATATCCCCCCTTTCTTTTCCGGTAAACATGCAATACAATAAAGATAAGAGGTAAAGATTTTAATTCCTAAAAATAGTTATTAAAAAGATTTTTACATAAAAAGGGGATGGAATTATGCTTGATTACTTTATCGATTTTACAATTGTGATGGTGTTAATTATTGCGATAACTGCTGTGATGGGTGTTCTTACAAACGGTATTGGGGAAAGACTTTTTGGCGGAAAAAAGAAAACAGTCGTTGCTGATAAATCAATAAGTATCCAAACAGGTTGGAAAAATGTTGGGGGAAAAAACAATAATTAACGGGGCTGTCCTAAAAGTCAGTAGAAACTGACTTTTAGGACTTCTTTTGTTCGTGTCCCTTATTAGGATTTCAAAATTTCATTAGTTATTACTACAAATTGTGTTTATTCTTTATACCATGAAAACCTACTTTCTGAATGAAATCCTTACAAACAAAACAGTGGAAAAACAATTCGTTTCTCCACTGTTTTGTGACTTTTTGGTCAGCCCCTAGTCATTATTCGGTTTATAGTTAACACCTGACGTATACCTATTTCCAGCATTCCATAATAGAAATTCATGAATTCCATTATCATTTAATGCGCGAATTTGTGCTTCTACTTCAGCTTTTCCGTACGGAATATAATTCCCCGCACCTAACCATGTCGCTGTAAAGTCTTGAATCCACGGTCTTGATATTGGTCGGTTTTCTAATTGATCTAGCTTTGCATTTTCAAGCTTCGCATATTCAGCAACAAGCTTATATGGCTCTAGGTCTGGTTTCGGAATTCCGAAATAGGCGGTCCAATGACTTGGATATATCATTGATGAAATGACGTCTACATGCTCGGAAATTTTACTGAAGTTTTGGCCAATGCCAGGAGCTTCAGGTAACGTTGCTGTATAACCAAATATATCTACACTTACTTGAACGTTATATGGCTCTAATCTTTCTTTTGCATATTCAACGAAGTTTGTAACTGCTTCCACTCTCTTTTGAACATTGTCTAATTCCATGTCTTCATAATCGCCAAGACTATATTTTAAATCTTCATCTCGCTTCTCAAAACCTTCTGGAAAACGAACGTAATCGAATTGTATTTCTTGAAATCCTAATTTTGCTGCTTCAATTGCAATGTCAATATTATAATCCCACACTTCTTTCAAAAATGGATTTACGAAAGCTTCTCCTCTTCGATTTAGCCATACTTTATCTCCATCTAAGAACGACCATTCAGGTTTCATTTCTGCAATTACACTATCTTTAAAAACAACAATACGACCGATTGGATAAATTTGCTTTTCCTCTAACGTAGCTATCATTTGATGTGGGTCTTTAATATATGGTTGTGCAATATTAGAAAAAGGTGAACCTTCATCAGGTAAGTAAGTTAAATAGCCATGGTCATCTTTTATATCAATAACCATCGCGTTTAAATCTGTTGTGTCCATTAAATCCAATAGGCTTTCAAATCTACTTCCACCAGCTGAATGACCAGTAACATATATTCCTCTAACAGCATCTGGATATTCAAAAACATGACCAGAATCAAATGCAAATCTTTCCATATCATTCGGTATTTCACGTAGTTGAGTCATAATTGGTTTTAACTGATGTGTTGTTATCCTTTTCACTTCATCTGCTGCGTTTTTTATTGGAAAGAGTGTTAGGAGCAATACGATAGAGACGACGATCGATAATTTTTTTTCCATTTTTATCCCCCATTTACTTTGCTGCTACCTCTATTATAAAGGATACTCGATATTATTTTATGTATTTCAACAAAATTCTTCAAAAAAAACGAAGTCCAATTAAAGGTATTACTTTTACTTTTTATTGAAAATTTATAATAGTATTTTTTATTATTCTATTGTAAAATATATTAGATATTAATAATATTTTAAATATTACTATAAATAAAAAAAAACGACCTCGAATAATGAGATCGTTACAATAATTAGTTGCCATATTGTTTTTTATATTCTGCGTATTCTTTTTCCGAACATAGTACAAGATGACCAGGTTTAATTTCACGTAATTTTAATTCCTCGTCTTTTGAATAATTGTGCATTTTCGGATCATATGCAATACGTTTACGTTGGCGTTCTGTATCAGGATCTGGTTGAGGTATTGCAGACAATAGTGATTTTGTGTAAGGGTGAATCGGATTATTGTATAACTCCTCACTCGTTGTAAGCTCTACAATTTTACCGAAATACATAACTCCAATACGATCACTAATGTACTTAACCATGGAAAGGTCATGGGCAATAAATAAGAAAGTTAATCCTTTTTCACGTTGAAGTTCTTTTAATAGATTAACAACTTGCGCTTGAATAGAAACATCTAGTGCTGAAATAGGCTCATCAGCAATGATAAATTCCGGCTTAACTGCTAACGCGCGTGCAATTCCGATACGTTGTCTTTGTCCACCACTAAACTCATGTGGGTATCGGTTAGCATGTTCTTTGTTTAAACCAACCGTTTCTAACAATTCATGAACTCTTGCTAATCTTTCTTTTTTATTACTTACCAAACCGTGAATATCTAATCCTTCTGCAATAATATCAGCAACCGTCATTCTTGGGTTAAGGGATGCATAAGGATCTTGGAAAATCATTTGCATTTTACGGTTAAATTTTAGTAAATCTTTTTTAGATTTTTTACCGTGTACGTTTTCACCTTCAAACAATACTTCACCGTCAGTAGCATCGTAAAGACGGATGATCGTGCGTCCTGTTGTAGATTTACCACAACCGGACTCACCTACTAAACCTAACGTTTCACCACGGTAAATATCAAAATTTAAACCGTCTACTGCTTTAACCATGTTAGGTTTTCCGACGTTGAAATATTGCTTTAAGTTTTTTATTTCTACTAGTTTTTCTTGCGTAGCCATTTATTCAACACCGTCCTTTACCATAACAGGCTTGTCATAATTGTTTGGCATATTGCGCTGACGTTTTTTAACCGCTAGTGGTGGTTGTACGTCTGGAGCATTTTCATGTAATAACCAAGTTTTAACGTAGTGTGTATCAGACACTTTAAACATTGGCGGTTCCATTTCATGATCAATTTGCAGTGCAAACTCATTACGCGGAGCAAATGCATCACCTTTTGGTGGATCTAATAGATCTGGTGGTGTACCCGGTATCGCATAAAGTGCCGCTTCTTTCAAATCTAAATCTGGCATGGAACTTAAAAGCCCCCAAGTGTATGGGTGACGTGGGTCATAGAATATTTCATCAACAGTTCCCATTTCAATAATTTGGCCAGCATACATTACTGCAACTCGATCTGCTACGTTCGCAACTACCCCAAGATCATGGGTGATAAATACGATAGAAGTATCAATTTTCTTTTGTAAATCCTTCATCAAATCAAGAATTTGAGCTTGAATTGTTACGTCCAACGCTGTTGTTGGTTCATCTGCAATTAATATTTTTGGATTACACGCAAGAGCGATCGCAATTACAACCCTCTGCCTCATACCACCAGAAAATTGATGAGGATACTGTTTGAAACGCTCTTCCGGCATTGGAATACCAACAAGTCTTAATAAATCAATTGCTTTTTCTTTTGCCGCACCTTTGCTAAGTCCTTGGTGTTTAATGATACCTTCCATAATTTGTTTTCCTACAATCATCGTTGGATTTAACGATGTCATTGGGTCTTGGAAAATCATCGAAATATCTTTACCACGGATTTTTTGCATTTGAGATTCTGTTAATTTTGCTATATCTTTACCATCAAATAATATTTCTCCTTCTTTAATACGAGAATTATTTTCTGGTAATAAGCGCATAATTGTTTTTGTTGTAACAGATTTACCCGAACCTGATTCACCAACAATTGCTAACGTTTCTCCTTTTTTCAAATCAAAGGATACACCACGGATTGCCTTTACTTCACCACCGTACGTATCAAAAGAAACGTGTAAGTTATTTACTTCAAGTATTTTTTCCATTATTGTTCACCTACCTTTATGACTAATCTTTCATTTTAGGGTCTAGTGCATCTCGCATACCATCAGCTACTAAGTTAAATGCGATCATTAATAAACTGATAATGATTGCAGGGAAGATCATAATATGAGGGAAAATCTGCAACGATTTAAATCCATCATCAATTAGAGTACCTAAAGAAGCCATTGGTGCTTGTAACCCTAAACCGATAAAGCTTAAGAAAGCTTCAAAGAAAATCGCACTTGGGATGGTAAACATAGTATTGATAATAATTACTCCTACTACGTTAGGTAGTAAATGTTTAGAAATAATTCTATTATTCGTAGATCCTAACGTTTTAGACGCTAATACGAACTCTTGACCTTTTAGCTTTAATATTTGGCCACGAACAACCCGGGCCATACCAACCCAACCGGTGATGGTTAAGGCTATGGTTATCGCTATAATACCTGGTTCCATTACTAGGATCATCAAAATAACGATAACAAGGTTCGGTATTCCTACTAGAACTTCAATAATACGTTGCATCACGTTATCTACTCGTCCACCATAAAATGCGGAAATACCACCGTAAGCAACACCAACAATCATATCAATTACTGCTGCAAGTAACGCGATATAGATAGAGATTCTAGTACCAGTCCATACACGAGTCCAAAGGTCACGGCCTAGTGCATCTGTTCCAAACCAGAAATAATCCTCTACCCCTCTTGCTTCGTACATATCTACACCGTTTTTCGTTCCGTCTAGTATTCCTAAATTCTCAATAACTGGAATTTTCGGAGGTAGATTTGATCTAGTTAAGTCCTGTTCTTTAAAGGTATATTCATTCATAAATGGCCCAAAAAGTGCCAAAAATCCGATAACAATTATAATGAATACACCAAAGATTGCAGCCTTATTTTTCTTTAGGCGAATCCAAGCTGTTTGCCAATAATTTAAACTCGGTTTAGTTATTTTTTCACTACTATTAGGATCAATAGCTGCCGGTTGAAATAAATCTTTATTTAAGTTTTCATAGTTGTTTTTCATTATTTCTTACCTCCAGCTAAGCGAATACGCGGGTCGATAACTCCATAAAGAAGGTCAACTAATAAAATTACGAAAATAAACAATGCCGCAAAGAATAGCGTAGTCCCCATAATTACAGGATAATCTAATGTTTGAATGGAAATTACGAACTGCTCTCCTAAACCAGGAATAGCAAAGATTTTTTCAATTACTAGAGTACCTGTCATTAAGCTTACTGATAAAGGTCCTAATACCGTAACAACCGGGATTAGTGCATTACGAAGGGCATGTTTATAAGCAATATCAAAGGAAGAAGCTCCTTTTGCTCTTGCTAATGTAATATAATCTGACCCTAATACTTCAATCATTTCTGTTCTCATAAAACGGGATGCAATCGCAATTGGGAACATTGCTAATGCAATCGTTGGTAATATCGTATACTCCCATCCATTCCAAAAGGCGACAGGGAACAACCTTAACTGTACTGCCAAATAATACTGTAATAGCCCTGCAAATACGAAGGATGGAATAGATTTTCCAATTACAGATAGGATCGTGGATGAGTAATCAATCCAAGTATTTTGATTGAGTGCTGCTACCACCCCTAAAAATATACCTACTATAGTTCCAACTACTAACGCTTGAAAACCTAATTGTGCTGACGGACCGATTCGTTGACCGATAATTTCTGTAACAGATCTATTATCGTATTGAAAGGATATACCTAAGTCACCCTTTAATAAACTGCCCATATATTTTGCATACTGCACAGGGACAGGGTCATTCAACCCATACTTTTCTTGCAGTATTACTTTTTGCGCATCGGTTAGTTTTTCTTGCATCGTAAAAGGAGTACCAGGCATCAATTTCATTAAGAAAAATGTAAATGAAGCGATTAAGAATAAAGTAATGAACATATACAGTAATCGCTTTAAAATGTACTTTGCCATTAACCGCACCTCCTGTTAGATGTATTGTAAAAGTATGAAAATTTTCTTTAAAATGCGAAAATTTCAATATAAGGGAAAAAGAGAGTATATGTACTAATATACTCTCTTTTCTCCACTTTCGAAAGAAAATTAATTATTCTGATATAACTTATTCCTTAGTTTTTACCAGTGATATAAGTCCACTTGTAAGTGAAATCTGGACCAAAGTTATGTTGGTATACGTTTTTCACGTATGGTTGCCATAATCTAGTTGTACCACGTTGGTAAAGAGGTACAATTGCTGCATCCTCTTCTAATGCAATACGCTCAGCTTCTTGCATTGCTTCAAAACGAGCAGCTGGGTCATTTGCATGAGTTGTCATTACATCGTTAATTAATTGGTCATATTCTTCGTTAGAATATCCCATCTTGTTATTTCCACCATCTGTAACCCAAAGGTTAGCAAATGAGATTGCATCTAAATAGTCTGGACCCCAACCTGCAACTTGCATGTCATAATCTAATTGCTCATCAAGTTGTAAGCGTTGTGCGAACGGTACTTCTTTAAGACGAATAGTTAAACCTGGTAGGTTAGTTTCGAATTGGTTTTGGAAATACTCTTGCATTCTTTTCGCAGACTCAGTATCGCCACCAAGAATTTCTAACGTTACAGAATCTACACCTAATTCATCTAAACCTTGTTGCCATAATTGTTGTGCTTCTTCTACATTGAATGAGTTAAAGTTACCGTATTCATCACGGAAGTCTTCCCCAGTTTCTGGGTGAGTTACGAATCCAGTTGGGATGAAATAATCAGCCGGGATAGATCCATTATTTAAAATAATGTTCGTTAAGTTTTCTTTATTTACAGCCATTGCAATAGCACGACGAATGTTTTCGTTTGCTAAAGCTTCATTTCTAGTTTGGTTAAGCTTTAACCAGAAAATAACTGGTTCTAATTCTTGTGTTAAGTTAGGATCATTTTGGAATTGAGTAACGAACTCAGAAGATAATCCTGGTGAAATATCAATGTTACCAGTTGTGTAAAGGTTAACACCAGTAGATACTTCTTTAACAACTTTTACGTTAATTTCATCTAATACTACCGTTTCAGCATCCCAGTAGTCAGCATTTTTCTTCATTGTCCAACCAACTTCATGCTCCCAGCTATCAAGTACGAATGGACCGTTATAAATTAAATGTTCTGGTTCTAATGCGTATCTGTCACCTTGTTCTTCTACGAACTCTTGATTTTGAGGGTAGAATGTTGGGAATGTCATAAGTGATAAAAGTATGCGACCGGTTGCTCTAATGTTACCTCTAGAGTGTAATCATCTAATGCTTTAACACCAAGTTCTTCAATCGGAAGGTCTCCGTTTGCAACTTCAGTAGCATTTTGGATTTTACCTGTCATCATATATGGACCGTATTCAGATCCTGTTTCAGGGTTTACAGCACGTTGCCATGCAAAAACGAAATCGTTTGCAGTAACAGGTGTCCCGTTAGACCAAACAGCATCTTCACGAAGAGTGAATGTATAAACTGTTCCTTCTTCATTTACTTCATGAGTAGTTGCAATACCTTCTACGATTTCATCGTTTTCATCAAGACGATATAATCCTTCGAATACGTTGTTCATAACGTTAAAAGCAACTGCATCTGTTCCAAGTACAGAATCCATTGTTGGGATTTCCGCACTTTCTAAAACGTTAAGTACTTGTGGTCCAGTAGGCTCTCCTTCACCTGCTTGTTGATCAGTACCTGTCCCACCATTTTGTGCATTGTTATTTCCGCCAGCACCACATGCTGTTAAAAATAAACTAAGTACAAGAGAAAAAGTTAAGAACATCAAAAATTTAGACTTTTTCATTTTGTTTATCCCCCTTCTAAAATTATGTCGATTTGTGTCGCTGTTTGAGGTAACGAATTTTATTATACAAGTTTTCTAAACATTTTGCATACATTTTTTTTACACAAAAGTAACAAAGTACTGTTATGACTACCTTCATAGGAAATAAAATAGTTCTTTAGACCTATATATTTTAGTGTGCTAAATTACTAAACACCCCTCACCCTAGCCTAATGTTACAAAGATGTTACAATAAGTAATTCTAACCTTATAGTGTATCATTTGTATTTTTATATACGTTTTTGTACAATACTTTTTATAACAATTTTAAAGATGTTACGTTTAGGAAACACACTATGTTGTTTGTTTTACGAACGTTACAAAAGTAAGGAGTTTTATACTAATGCTCGTTAAGCATTTGCGACAAAGTACGATATACTTTCTCATTTTTTTAGCACTCACATTACTTATTAGCCTTGTCTACTACCGAACAATCAATTTGCTCACTTTTATTAATACTTCTTTTGCTGTATCAAGTGTAATGATTTTTGTATCGTTGTTTGTTTTTATTACTCAAAAAGGCTTCTTTGATGGAATTACATATGGATTCAGGAGAATTTTTGCAACAAAACAAGCATTAAAAGAAATGGAACATGATGTCCGTAATATGCGACCTCCTTCCGAATTAGCGGCACCAATTAGATTAACTACGATGTTTAGCGGGGCTTGTATATTGTTTTTATGCATGATGTTTTCTTTATACTTTTTCTATAACTTTTAATGAGCACTTTCAAGTAGAAAAAGCTCACATTATCGTGAGCTTTTTACCTAATATGACTTTAGCTATTCATGTACTCTAAAACAACATAACCTACTGATTTTGCGGCAACGAGAATAGCTTCTTCATCGATATCAAACTTAGGATGATGATTGAAATATGGTGTAGTTACTCCTTTTGGTGTACAACCGATATAAAAATAACAGCCTGGAACCTTCTCTAAATAGTACGCAAAATCTTCTGATGGAGACATCATAGGGAATTCTGTTATTTCTTTAATATCTGCATCTGCCACCTCTTTCAAAGTTTCCGAAACAAAGGTTGTCAATGTTGGATCATTATATAGCGGTGGATAGTCTCGTTCATACGTTAGTTCACAATTAACTCCAAAAAGTTCTTCTATTCCTTTCACAATACGATGAATTTCTTTCTCAATAATTTCTCTCGTTTCATTGTTGGAATAGCGAATATCCCCTTCTATTTCAATACTGTCTTTAATCACATTAAAGCTTCCTTTACCATCAAACGATCCAATTGTTACAACGCCCGCATTCATTGGGTCAACTCTACGGCTAACAATAGTTTGCACTGCTGTTACGAAATAAGCACCTGCAACAATCGCGTCATTTGCCTTATGTGGCGATGAGCCATGTCCACCACTTGCCTGTAAGTTTAGTTTAAAATAGGATCGACCATTAAAGGAGTAGCCACTACGATAGCCAACAGTCCCTGCAGGTGCGAGCGGTAATACATGGATGCCAAAAATTGCATCTACATCATCTAAATGTCCCTCTTCTACAATGCTTTTTGCTCCTCCAGGTGGAACTTCTTCTGCATGTTGATGTATGATTTTTACCGTTCCATGTAGCTTGTCCTTTAATTGAATTAGACAGTCCGCTAAAACGAGTAGATAAGCTGTATGAGCATCATGACCACAAGCATGCATAACACCATCATTTTTTGACTTAAAAGGAACATCCAATTCCTCTTTTATCGGAAGCGCATCAAAGTCAGCTCTTAATGCAACAGTTTTACCAGGTTTTTCACCTTTAATCGTAACAACTATACCCTCCCCATTACCTGCATTTGTAACGATCTCAACATCTTTTCCACTATAAAAACTTGCTATATATGCTGCTGTTTTTTCCTCTTGAAAGGAAAGTTCAGGATTTTCATGTAAATAACGACGAATATCAATCATTTCATTTTTTCGTTCTTCTAACATCGTCATCAATTGTTCTCTCATAAAAAGGTCCCCTTTCATTACTTTGTAGGAGGTAAAATGGATTACCTCCTACTTTTTTTACTTATCTATCCAGCTAATTTTTCTACTCTTTTTTCTTTTCTAGAAGCGTTTGGAACAAGAATAATGATCGATAATAATGAAACAGCTGCGAAAATAACGTTCGTGATAATTCCGACTGTTGCGGATACATGAACTGTACTTACTGCTGCTACAGTACTATAAACCGTTGCAGAAATGGCAATACCAAATGCATTACCTAATGAACTTGCCATTTTATAAATACCTGAAGCTTCTCCGACCTTATCGTCTGGTGCTGCCGAAACAGCAGTATCAGTTGATGGAGTTGCATACATTCCTAAACCTAAACCGAAAAGGATAAATCCGATGAAAACCATTGCTGTGTAAAGGAATCCTGGTAAAAATGTTAATCCCATTAAAGCAACACCGACTAACGTAATAGCTGAACCCCAAATCATCGGTTTTTTGGCACCTGTATTTTGCATGATCTTTTCACCAACACGAATCATACCTAAAACCGCTATTAAATAACCGATAGAAAGTAAACCAGATTGAAATGCAGTAAAACCGCGACCTACTTGTACATACGTATTAGCAACGATTAATGTCCCTGCTACAGCATTTAATAAAAAGTTTGAAATGGTTGCTCCCGTATATGGTTTGTTTTTAAATAATTCAAAATCAATAAGAGCATTTTTCCTTTTTGCTTCGTATTTAACAAATATGATAACTCCAAGAACGGATGCTACTCCTAATAATATTGTTGGTAAACTTGTCCAACCTAAGTCAGCACCTTGTGTTATTAATATGTTAATCGCTAACATCGTAACGATAAATATCCCTAATCCACCGAAATCGAACTTAAATTTACCTGTTGTTTTTGCTTTGCTTTCTGGTACCTCTTTAATTAGCCACATCGCTAAAAGTGCGAAAATGATAGAGAAAATGAATATCCATTTCCATCCCATATATGTTGCAATTGCACCACCGGCAAAAGAAGTAATACCAGAACCTCCCCAAGAACCGATAGACCAAAAACTAAGTGCACGTTGTCTTTCAGCACCTTCAAAATATGCTTTCATTAAAGCAATAGTAGCGGGCATGATACAGGCAGCAGATAAACCTTGCAGTATACGACCAATAATTAGTAATGTTGCCCCTTGTGCAAGTACTAAACATAATGAACCGATTACACTTAAAATAAGACCAATATACGTAATTTTCTTTCTTCCCATTCTATCAGCTAATCCACCTGCAACAACAATGAACATACCGGAAAAGAGAGAAGTTAAACTTATCGCTATATTTAATGCCCCTAGTTCAATACCTAAATCGGCTTGGACCGCGGGTACGATATTTACCATCGCTTGAGCAAATAACCAAAATGTAATAACACCAAATACAATACCTGCAATCATCTTATTCGTACCTTTATAGTTGGTAGCTTCCATGATGATCCTCCTTTAAAAATAAGAATATTGTTTCTTAGAGTAATGATTACTTGAATTTTTATTTAATAAGCAGCTTATTAACATACTTTTATTTTAAAAGAGATAATGAAAACGTATAAGTTATTACTTGCTCAGTTTTTCACAAACTCACACCCACTTCTTTATCACCAAATTAAATAGGTAAAAAAATGACGGCTATTTTTTTACCAATATAAATAGAACCAATGCTCGACACATTGATTCCTTCATAATAGTACTGCTTACGTGATTATTTTACGTATTTCAAAAAAATGGATTGCGTTAAAAGTTAAATAGGAATAAAACGACCACTCTTTGTCGAAGGACTTATCAAAGATTACCAAGGATGGTTGACTAGTTTCGACGATATATTGAATCACTTCTTCATCAATACCATATTTACTATTTAAATTTCGCCATTGATTATAAAGTGCTCCGTGCTCCTTATCAAAAATATGTTTTCTAATTTGATACTCACCTGGTTCAAGATTTGATATCGTGACGTGAATATCTTTATTTAACTTCTTTAACAATGTTTCTTCCGTCGAATAATAAGGATTCACATTCGTATAGTTCATTAATACGAGCTGATAACCCCATTCATTTTCCGTCATGACATATTCGTTACCTTTTACAATTATTTCGCCTTGGAGTCTCCGCAAAAATTGTAGGGCAAAAAACGCTGGGCGCTTTCCACTAAAATAGTGATAAAGCTCCATTCCTTCCATACTAATTCCTCTGTTTTTCACTCGATTTTCATGCAGTTCTGTATTAATCCAAAAGCCAATTGATTCAACTTCCTTTGCAACCTCAAGAGCACTTTTAAAAACTAGCGCTCCGCGAAAAAATGTACCGTTTGTATAGCGAGTATTACCTGTCAACGTATTCCAGCTGACAAGGTGTAGTGGCTTTTCTTTATGATTTTTTCTTATATAGTTTTTAAACTTACCGGTTTTTTCGATTATATAGTTTTCCGCTAGCGCAAACCTCTCATCCTCTAAGTTTTCAAAATCTATTATTTCATTTTGGTTCGTTTCATAGCCAAAAAAATCGATTGGAACGTTCTTTTCTAATATCCACTCATGTTTTTTATTAGCTTTTTCATCCCTATAGGAAAAAGGAAAAAACACTCCTACATTTGTTTTAGGTATGAGACGTTTTATTGTTTGATACAACTTTAAATAAACACGGCTCATCTCCGCTTCACTGACAACGGTTGTAGCAGGTTCATAAAACATAAATTTCCAAGATTGCAAAAATGATCTCCCATTTACATTAAGACAATGCTTTAGGACGCCCTCTAGTTCTTTAAAATACTGCTGTTCATTTTCTGTTATTTCTTGATAATCTACACTTATAAATAAGGAGATTCCATGTTTTTGTAGGAAGGCTAGTGCAAAATCAGCATTATAATAAGGAGAAGTTGTTGCAACATCTTCGTCTGTTTCTACCGCAGGTGTTATCGTTGAACCATAAATTAGTCTGCTAACAGATACATAGTCTAATCCTAAATATTTTTTTGTCATTAACAATTGGGATCTGACGTCTTCTCTTAATACTTCTTTTAATTCCCCAATAGATAGACTATGGTTAGGAGTCACAATTTCTTCCTTTTGGTTTTTGTATAGTGAAACATCAATGATTAATTCCTCTGAACGCCACTCTGTATTTTCAAAAGAATCTATGACGTCCTCATTAAGGAAGATTTGCAGCTTTTTCAAAATATCCCTTGATTGCTTTAGTTCTAACGTATCTTCATGACTATGAATTTTTACAACATCCGTTACACTTTTTTGATGTTTTTCTCGATAAATTTTTGGTGTGTCATTATATGTTTCTTTAAATAAAGTCGTAAAAGATTTAGCACTTGGAAAACCATTATCAATAGCAATCTGTCCAATAGGATGCGACGTATACAGCAAATCCTTCACTGCATGATTAAGTCTTATTTTCGTTAAATAGCGATTAAAACCAATATCCATTTCTTGCTTAAAGTAACGCGATAAATAACTCGCTGAAATATAAAATTTCTTAGCCGTATCTTCTAGTGTAATTGCTTCTCTAAAGTTTTCTTCTATATATGTAATGACTTGTGTAATACGTGGATTATCTAAATTATGTTTTTCCGTGCTTAGCGCTTTTTGTTTAAAGCCACGTATTAAAATTAATAATATTTTACTTAAATAGGACTGCATTTCAACCTTATAGCTTTCATCTCTTCGATAATTAGAAATTAACATCTCCGCAAGCAACTTTCTTATAGACTTAACTAAATGTACGCGACCCATATCAATTTCTTTAGAAAAGCATTCAAAGCGATAATCTTTATAGGCTGGGTAGTATTTATCCATATATTCGTTTGATAGAGTAACAACTACCACTTTATTTTTATTATTACTCTCAATTTGATAAAGTTGATTTTGATTAATAACTAATAAATCTTTTTCTTCTAACGTATAGAAACGGCTATTAGTTTCGACTGTTAGTTCCCCGTTTATTAGCATCATAATTTGGAGACCTTGGTTTAACTTCGGATTTAATAATTGAAATTCTTGTAAGCTTATTGAATAATCAGTTTCTTGAAACATTTTGTTTCCTCACTTATTTTTTGTTTTTTCAACCTTAAACCTTTTTCCGTTAACAATTAAAGGAATTATATTACTTTCTCCCTTGCATTTCCTTTTAAGACTATTTATAATATATAAAAATAACATAAAAAAATTAAATAACCTAGCAATGAAAAAGGCGTAGTACGGTTTATCCACTGATTTTTAGAGAGCTTGTGGTTGGTGAGAACAAGCATCAAGGTAAAACGGAATTGGACTTTCGAGCTATTTAACGATTAAAGTGATCTTGCGGCATTGTCTGTAAGATAACAAGGGTGGCACCGCGGTTCATTCGTCCCTTTTTTAGGGATGAATGGGCCTTTTTGTATTTGTATTAATTTTTATAAGGAGTGTTTTTACTATGAAAACTATATTCTCTGGGATTCAACCGAGTGGTAACGTTACGTTAGGAAATTATATTGGAGCTATGAAGCAGTTTGTGGAATTACAAGATGATTATAACTGCTATTTCTGTATCGTTGACCAGCATGCGATTACCGTTCATCAAGATCCTCAACAGTTAAGAAAAAGTATTAAAAGCTTAGCAGCTCTATACGTAGCAATAGGACTAGACCCTGAACGCGCAACACTGTTCATTCAATCAGAAGTACCAGCACATGCCCAACTTGGCTGGATTATGCAATGTGTTGCGTACATTGGTGAACTGGAACGAATGACTCAATTTAAAGATAAGTCACAAGGTAGTGAAGCAGTTTCAGCTGGATTATTAACATATCCTCCATTAATGGCTGCTGATATTCTTCTATATAATACAGATGTTGTCCCAGTTGGCGAGGACCAAAAACAACATTTAGAGATTACACGAGATTTAGCGGAGCGATTTAATAAAAAATATCGAGAAGTGTTCACAATACCAGAAGTAAAAATCCCTAAAGTTGGAGCTAGAATTATGTCGTTACAAGAGCCAACTAAAAAGATGAGTAAGTCAGATCCAAATCAAAAATCGTTCATCACCTTGTTAGATGAACCAAAGCAAATTATTAAGAAAATTAAAAGTGCTGTAACCGATAGTGAAGGCATTGTAAAATACGATAAAGAAAATAAACCTGGTGTATCTAATTTACTATCCATTTACTCTATTTTAGCTAACGTAACAATTGAAGAATTAGAGCAAAAGTATGAAGGAAAAGGGTACGGTGATTTCAAACAAGATCTAGCTAACGTTGTAGTAGACGCATTGGCACCAATTCAAGAAAGATATAACGAGCTAATAAACTCCGACGAGTTAGATCAAATTTTAGATGCAGGCGCTGAAAAGGCAAATAAAGTAGCCTTCAAGATGATTAAAAAAGTAGAAAAAGCGATGGGACTAGGAAGAAAAAGATAATATATATTCTATTAAAGCAAAATAGAGCGATGCAATTTTGGCATCGCTCTTATTTTTAGTTTACTTTTGGCTGTTGTTCCATGTCCCACAATTTTTCAAAGAATGGTTGTCCTTTTATAATATGTTCGCACAGCTCTTCGTGTTTCTCTGTCCAACCACTTTTTAATTCCGAATATAGCTGTTCCCATACTTCATGAAAATCCATACATTGAATCATTTCGTATGACACTGGATTCCATTCTGTATACCAATATCTTATTTCTGCTGTATTTTTCGTAGTTTTTAATTGATCTAATGCCATAAATAACAATTGTTTCAATTGTCTTTCTTTTCTAGTCAATCCTTTCATCATATCTGGTGAAGGCGACAGAATGTGATATTCTTTATTATTTACACCGTTGAAATCGTACTTTTCTACTTCATGGTTTTCTACCATATCGTAAACTAGTTGTTCTTGTCTTGGTATTAATCTGCTTTTTCGTATCGGTATGTTATAGCCGATCGTATCTACTGCTAATATACCTTGTCCATCTGTAACGATAAAACAATAGTCTTGCTGAATCCGTTCATGATTTTTCCTAATGTAGCTCTTCTGAAAAACGTCTTCTAGTAATTTCGCAGGAAGCTCTTGTAAATCATTTTCGATATAATGGAATAAAACACTTTCTACAAAAAGTAATGGAACTTGATCTAGTAACTCTACGCTGTCTTCTTTTCTCCATTCATGAAAATGACAAACATTATAGCCATTCTCTTCACCTTCAAACCAATTCACCCAAACATCATGGAGATATAACATGACTAACCCCTCACTTTATTTCTACTCGTTATTATCCATAAGTATAGGCAGACAAGTTCAAATTTATTCCATAATCTATATATTCATGGAAGTTTAATTAGAGGATTTTTTTCCATCAGGGGTGTAAATACTTGAAGCAACAATTAGTAGACCTATCGGTAAGAGGTAACATTCTGGTCGTTTTAATATGAATAAAAGGTAGCCTTTTAAATCTACTCCGTTTACAAATAAGTTTAAATAGGCAAGTGTACTTATGCCTCCAGCAACGGCTGAGCCAAAACCTACTAAAAATATAAATGCTCTAATCATCTCTATCACTAACAATCTTCGTTATCATACTCGTTCCTCCTTGTCCTACTCTTTATTTACTATATTCTATGAGAGGTTGTGAAAAAAATGATAAAAATAAGGAGAAATAGGCACGTAATCTTGTAAGTAAGTTGAGTTGGAGGCGCTTTTCAGTAGGTCAACCTTGGAAATTTTTACTGTTTTTAAGTTAGTCCGTTTCACTTCGCTACAGACACTTGCTTTCCGCGGGGAGAAACGGAAGCCTCCTTGGCGCAAGCGCCTGCGGGGTCTCCCGATTCCTCTTCTTCCCGCTGGAGTCCAGTGTCTTCCGCTGCGTTCCACTCACGATTCTAAACCTTAAGTACAAACCTTTAACCTTAAAACCGTTCAAAAACTGAAAAACTATTTTCATTCGCAACGTTGCACATTTTCACTTTCATAGGTGTCTATCTTGGGAATAATTTAGGGTTTGAGCTTGATTTTTGCACTACATTTCTAAACTTCGAAAGGGGAAATTTTCCGGAAGTTTAAAACAAGTACGAGAAATATATGTATATCCTAAAGTTGTCTCATTTTATATTCTTTCTAAATATAAAAAAGTAGAAAAGCCAAGATTGGCATCTTGACTTTTCTACTTTTCTAAAGTTTTTGGATCTAACGCGTCACGTAGACCGTCTCCTATAAAGTTAAACGCTAGTACTGTAAATAAAATCATTAGACCTGGGAATAAAGGATACCATGGATGCTTTAACATAATCGTAAAGTTTTGAGCATCTTGTAACATATTACCCCAACTTGGTGTAGGTGGTTGAATTCCAAGACCTAAATAACTTAATGTAGATTCTGCTAAAATTACTCCTCCTACCGATAACGTTGCTGCTACTATAATTGGTCCTAAAGCATTTGGTAAAATATGCGAGAATATAATTACATAGCTTCTTGTTCCTATTGTTTTTGCAGCTAATACGAATTCACGAGTACGAAGGGATAGAAACTCTCCACGAACTAGACGTGCTGTTCCAGTCCAACCAGTAAGCGCAAAAATGATAATTAACTTATCTAATCCTGGCTCAAAGATTGTTACTAACGTAATTAATAAGAATATGTTCGGGATTGAAATTACTACGTCAACGACACGCATTAAAAACGCATCTATTTTTCCACCGAAATATCCTGCAACTGCTCCAATAACCGTACCAATCGTAATTGCCCCTGCAACGGAAGCGAAACCTACCATTAAGGAGACTCTAGCTCCGTATAAAATTCTAGCAAATACGTCACGACCATATCGATCTGTTCCTAACCAATGTTCTGCGTTTGGAGCCTGTAATCGATTAAGTAAGTTTTGCTGTTGATAAGGGAATTGTGTAACTAATGGTGCAAAAAGTGCTAGCCCCATAATAATCATTAAAATTATTGCCCCAACAACTGCTAGCTTATTGTTGAAAAACTTTCTAACAGTAATTTTCAGTAACGTATCCTGTTTATTTTTCTTGGGGTCTAACGATAAATTGGAATTAGGTTGTGTAGATGGTTGTGTTTGCATCGATGCTCCCCCTTTTAGTATTCAATACGCGGATCAAATACAGCGTAAAGTATATCAGCGATTAAGTTTCCAATTACAACAAGTACTGCAGAAATAACCGTAAGTCCCATTATTACAGGATAATCACGTTGGAATGCTGAATCGATAAATAACATTCCGATTCCTGGCCATGCAAAAATACGTTCTACAACAACAGATCCGCCAATAAAAGAAGGAAGCATTAAACCGAAGATTGTAATAATCGGAATTAAACCGTTACGTAATCCATGTTTATACACTACTTTGTTTTCTTTTAATCCTTTCGCTCTTGCTGTACGCATATAATCTTGCCTTAAAACTTCAAGCATACTAGATCTTGTATAACGTGTTAAACCAGCCATATCAGCTGTAGCTAAAACTAATGCAGGCATGATTAAGTGATGTATTCTGTCCCAAATACTAAAAGGTGCATTTAATGTAGCGACTCCACCAGTAGGCATCCATCCGAGCTGAACAGAAAATAGCATAATCATCATTAAACCGATCCAAAAGTTCGGAGTTGCTAGTCCTAAAAATGATGTCACTGTTACGGTGTAATCAGTTAAAGTGTATTGCTTCCTGGCCGAAATAATACCGAATGGTATCGATATAATTAATGCCAAAACTGTGGAAACTACCATTAGTAATAATGTGTTTGGTAAACGGTTCATGATCATTTCACTTACAGGTACACCACGACGAATTAAAGAGTTCCCAAAATCACCCTGAACCATATTACCAACCCATTTTAAATATTGAACATGAACTGGGTCATTTAAACCGTACTTTTCTTCAAATGCTGCTAAATCACCTTTACTAATGTTAGGGTCTAACATTAAGGAAGATGGTCCACCTGGAGCCATTTTGATGATCGCAAATGACAGAATAGTAATCCCAAACAATAACGGAATTGCCATTAAACAACGGCGAATAATATATGAGATCATAGCTGATTCTCCTTTTCTGTCTAAACTTTATGCGGGCTATTTTTAGCTTATATTAATACTGTAATGTGAACAGCATTGCTTTCAAATTCAACTTACATTCGACAAATTTTGTACAAATTTGAAGAAAAAAGGGAAAGGGACAACCCCTTCCCCTATTTCCTATATAACTATATTTTAGTTATTAGTTATTATTGTTTTAACCACCATTTGTGGATGTTGTAGTACTCTAAACGCGCATGGAACTCAAAGCCTTCTAAGTTTACAGGCATTGCACGGTGTGCGTTTGGATAGTATAAGAAAGTATATGGTTGATCTTCAGCGATCAATGCATTAGCTTGCTTAATATAATCCGCACGCTCATCACGGTCCATAGTAGACATGTTTAGATCCATTAACTCGTCAGCCTCTGGGTTAGAGTATGCAACGAAGTTTAAGCCTTCTTCAATTTCTTTAGAGTGGAAAATACCACTTGGATCTGGATCTGTAGATAATGCCCATCCTAAGATGATTGCATCGAAGTTCCAAGCTGGTGGGTTAACATCAGCTAAGAATGCAGACCATTCCATAATTTCAGGTTTTACTTCAATACCGATTTGAGCGAATTGCTCTTGAACTACAACCGCGATATCTTCACGGATTTTGTTACCTTGGTTCGTTTTTAAGCTGAAAGAGAATTTAACTCCGTCTTTCTCAAGGATGCCGTCAGCACCTGGAGTCCAACCAGCTTCTTCTAACATTTGTTTTGCTTTGTCTACATCGTAGTCAAATTTAGGAACGTTCTCGTCATAAGCCCAGCTTAATGGAGACTCAGGTACGTGAGCAACTTCACCGTCACCAGCCATGATAGAAGCAACGATTGCTTCACGGTCGATAGCGTGAGTTAATGCTTGACGTACTTCTTTTTCTTTGAATAAGTCGTTACGTAAGTTGTAACCTAAGAAAGTGTAAGATAATGCTAAACCAGATTCGATTTTAAGATCTCCAGCTTCTTCCCACTCTAAAACAGTGTGGTAGTCAGATGCAGGAACTGTGTAATAATGTACGTCACCTGTAGCTAATTGCGTTAATAAAGCATCAGCATCAGGAACGATTTTGTAAGTGATTGTATCTAAGTAAGGACGACCTTCATGGTAGTCTTCGAAAGCTTTAACGCGTACATATTGTCCATCTGCCCACTCGTCAAATACGAAAGGACCAGAACCGATTGGATTTTTCGTGTTAAACTCATGCTCACCTAAGTCAGCAACTGGAACGTCACCTAAAATATGTTTAGGTAAGATTGGGAATCCAAATGCTACGTGAATAGATGGGTCGATATCACTTAAAGTAATAACGATTGTTTTCTCATCAGTAGCTTCGATTGATTCGATTTTCTCGAAGTAACCTTTACGAGGACCATCATAATCTTCATGTAAAGGAATGCTTAAAGAGAATACTACGTCTTCCGCAGTTAGAGGCTCTCCATCATGGAATTTTAAGCCATCTTTTAATACGAAAGTGTTAACCATATAATCATCAGATTGATCCCAGCTTGCCGCCATAGAAAGTGTAGTTTCAAAAGAAGTGTCACTTCCAATTAGAGAATCAAAGATAAATCCTTCAATTGCAGAACTTGCAGTGTCAGAAGAATAGTAACCGTTAAATAATGTCGGGCTACCTGTAGAACCTAAGATTAGGTCTCCTCCATAAACAGGCTCATTGCTGTCTACTTCTTCTTCCTCATCTTCTGGATCATTGCCAGTGTTGTTAGTAGCGTTGTCAGTGTTGTTGGTGTTGTTGTTTTCGTTTCCACCAGTGCTACCACTACAAGCCGCTAAAAACATTGATAGTACTAATGCTAGTACGATGAATAATAAAGACTTTTGTTTTAGCTTCATCTTGTGTTTCCCCCTTTAAATTTTTAATGTTCTGAAAATGTTCGGTAAAATATTACCTTCCGTTTTCAATTTATATCATCGTTGCTTATCACCTATTATTCATATAGGTGACAAGCAACAAAATGATCAGGTTTAACTTCTTTAAATTGCGGCATAATTTCTCTACAAGCATCCATCGCAGCCGGACATCTAGTGTGGAACACACATCCTTTTGGAGGGTTTGCCGGACTTGGTAACTCACCTTTCAACACAATTCGTTCTCTTTTTACTGTTTGACCTTTTCTACGCAGAGTTGGTACCGCAGAAAGTAACGCTTGTGTGTAAGGATGAAGTGGATCATTATATAAATCATGCTTGTTAGCCAACTCCATCATTTTACCTAAATACATTACCCCTACACGGTCGCTTATGTGTCGTACAACACTTAAGTCATGAGAAATGAATATGTATGCCATTCCCATTTCTCTTTGTAGGTCTTGCATTAAGTTAATAATTTGAGCTTGTATCGATACGTCTAGTGCAGATACAGCTTCATCCGCAATAATTAAATCCGGATTTAATGCAAGTGCTCTAGCAATACCAATACGTTGACGTTGCCCTCCAGAAAATTCATGGGGATAACGACTAATATATGATGGGTCTAAACCAACTGTTTCTAGTAGGTTTTCAACCTTTTCATCTCGTTCTTTAGGTGTAAACAATTTATGAGTGTTGTATGGTTCTTTCAGAATAGCCCTTAATGTTTTTCTAGGATTTAACGTTGCAAAGGGATCTTGGAAAACCATTTGTATATCACGGCGAACGGTTGCGCGAAGTTCACCTTCACTCATTTGCGCAATATCTCTTCCTTTAAAGAAGATGTTTCCTGCCGTTGGTTCATAAAGCCTAATTATTGTTCTTCCTGTTGTAGACTTTCCACAACCAGACTCTCCAACTAGACCAAGCGTTTCACCCTTTTTCACAAATAAGTTTATGTCATCAACTGCCTTAACATTACCAACATTTCTTTGTAATAAGCCAGCTTTTATCGGGAAATACTTTTTCAACCCTCTTACTTCTAGCAAATAATCTGGGTTACTTTCTGTTACAATATTATTAATCTCGTTGTTCTTTGTATCTGTTGCTGTCATTGTACTGCCTCCTCCCCATCATATAAGAAGCACCTTACCGAACGGTTCCCATCTTCGTTTAGAAGATCTGGTATCTCGCTAAAGCAACGGTCAAATGCTTTCGGACAACGAGGAGCAAAACGACAACCTTGCGGTAAATTTGTTGGTGGTGGTACATTCCCCTTAATGGACTCTAATCTTGATATTTCATCTTCAATATTAGGGATTGAATTTATTAAGCCTTGAGTGTAAGGATGTAATGCGTCTTCGAATAAGTCCTCTACAGAAGCTTCTTCTACTACTTGCCCACAGTACATAACTACTACACGATCAGCAACTTCGGATACTACTCCTAAATCATGCGTGATTAATAGAATAGAAGTATCAAATTTATGACTTAAGTCCTTCATTAAATCTAGTATTTGGGCTTGTATTGTTACATCTAAAGCTGTTGTAGGCTCATCTGCGATTAAAAGCTTCGGATTACAGCTCATTGCAATTGCTATCATTACCCTTTGTCTCATTCCACCGGATAAACGATGTGGGTAATCATTTATTATTTCTGCAGCCCGTGAGAAACCAACAAGTTCTAGCATTTCAATTGCTTTTTTTATAGCCTCTCTTTTTGAAAGCTTTTGGTGAAGAGTTAATACCTCTGTAATTTGTTCACCAATTGTTAGTACTGGATTGAGTGAAGTCATTGGTTCTTGGAAAATCATTGATATATCGTTACCACGAACTTTACAAAGTTCATTTTCAGTTAATTTTGTTAAGTCTTTACCCTCAAACACTACTTCTCCACCAACGATTTTTCCTCCTGGACTTGGTACTAAGCCCATTATAGAAAGTGAAGTAATCGATTTACCAGATCCAGATTCCCCTACTAGTGCAACCGTTTCACCCTTTTTGATCGTGATATCCACACCATCAACAGCAGGCACCGATTCTTTTTTTCTGAAAAAGTGAGTTTGTAAATTCCTCACTTCTAATAAAGCTGACATAAAGCAGTCACCATCCTTTACTCTTTCGTTGCTACGTCTAAAAGGTGTTCTTTACCATATCTTTTTTATTGTTATAAATATTTTAAATACTTATTACACAAATATTACAAAAATATAAATCTATTTATTGGATACAGTAACTAATGAAGTTGTTTTGTAACATTATTTTAATAAACTAACTATGTCCTATTTACTAAATTGTTTGAAAATAGCTATCACATGTATGTATAATATTACAAAAACTTTACAAATTCAAGTGGAATTTTTAAAAAAACTAAAAATTTATTAAATTTCCATTTGGGCAAATCTTTAACATTTATTGATTATATTAAAAAATATGAAAAAAAACTAGCATTTTCGCTAGTTTTTTTAAATAATTCGACTTTTTTTACTATTCTTTCAAGGATTGTATCGTTTTATTATTTTTTTCAAATCATCTAACTGTAAAGATAGTAATTTTTGGTAGGGAAGTTTGCTTGTTTTTAACGTATTTTGAATTAAATAATAACCTATACAGTATCCTAACATTTTGGGATACCCGCGTTTTCCATATAATAGATTCATATGTTCTTTTTCATAGTTTTTCACATGTAGATTCGGTACAACAAATTGTAAATAGTATTTATTGCATGTTTCGTTATTGTAATAGTTGGTCCATTTCGAAACATAGGCTTCACCTAGTTGGTCTTTCACAGCACTTTCTGCTAAACCCTCTATTAAAATCGAATCAAAAAAAGTATATTCATCCTCTTTCTTTTTTTCTCTTCTTAACACACAAATGTGGTTATATTCGTGAGTTAATAGTGCTTTTAATTCGTTTTTATTTATATGCTCAGGTAAAAATAAAAACAACTTATCTTTAAAAGCAACACCTGATTTCCCGTTAAAATCTTTTTGAATTTCTCTGTTATATACATCAGACGGAAAGATAAACACTGGAATAGTAGGACCATTCCATTTTTTCTTTAATTCTTTGTATGCTTCCTGAACAATACCCCACACATCTTTTTCTTTAAGACTATCTATTGTCTCAAGTCCACCTCTAACAGGGCAATACATACCATGACTACGCAAATAATCATACAATTCCTTATCTGTAACATCTTCAAAAAATAATAAAAGTCTTTTACAAAGTTTTAACGGTTCAAAATAATCTTGTTGTAGCCATTTATCGGTTTGTATAATCGGCATTTTATACATCCCTTTACATATGTTTTCAACATTTTATGTAGAAGAGTTCAAATGGGTGAAAGGACTAAGTATTAGCTTATAAGCGATATTTACAAAGTCCCTTGTTGGAAATAGTTCTATTCCAGTGTTAAAAAAACACCCAAAAGTAAGATTATAAATCTAACTTTTGGGTGTAGTATTATTCGTATTTCTTAAATATTATCGTTGCGTTATGTCCTCCGAAACCTAATGAGTTACTTAAGGCAACTTTTACTTCTCTTTCAATTGCTTTATTTGGAACATAATTAAGGTCACATTCTGGATCTGGAGTTTCAAGGTTAATTGTAGGTGGAATTATGGACTGTTCAATAGCTTTGATTGAAAATATTGCCTCCACACCTCCAGCTGCACCTAATAGATGTCCTGTCATTGATTTAGTAGAACTAACCGCTATATTATAGGCATGGTCTCCTAATACTTCCTTAATGGCCATTGTTTCGTATTTATCGTTATATTCCGTACTAGTACCGTGAGCGTTAATGTAATCAATATCTTCCGGCTTTAGTCCGCCATCATTTATTGCCATTTTCATTGCTCTTGCTCCACCTTCACCAGCTGGTGCAGGTGCTGTAATATGATGGGCATCTCCAGTAGAGCCATATCCTACGATTTCAGCGTATATTCTTGCGCCTCTCTTTAACGCATGTTCTAACTCTTCCAGTACTAGAATTCCAGCACCCTCTCCCATAACAAATCCATCACGATTTTGGTCAAACGGTCTGCTTGCTGTTTTAGGGTCTGTATTGAATGATAATGCTTTCGCAGAGCTAAATCCAGCAAACGATATGTCTGTTAACGGCGCTTCTGTACCGCCTGTTACCATAACATCTGCATCTCCGCGTTGAATTACTTTAAAAGCATCTCCAATACAATTTGTTCCTGTCGCACATGCTGTTACTGTACAAGAGTTTACCCCTTTTGCACCTAATGCGATCGAAACCTGTCCTGTAGCCATATCTGGAATCATCATTGGTACAAAAAATGGACTAACACGTCTTGCACCTTTTTCTAAAAACGTTCTATATTGATTTTCGAACGTTTCCATTCCACCAATACCAGAACCTACCCAAACACCTACACGTGGAGCATTTGACTCATCAATTGTTAAATCGGCATCTTTTACTGCCATAAATGATGCTGCAACTGCGTATTGAGTAAATCTGTCCATTCTTCTTGCTTCTTTTTTATCCATAAATTTTTCAGGATCAAAATCTTTGAGCTCCGCAGCTACTTTAGCTGGAAACAACTCTTTATCTACTCTCGTTAAAGGTCCTACCCCCGAAACTCCGTTAATAGCATTTTGCCATGCTGTTTCTGCGTCATTTCCGATAGGTGTTACGGCTCCTAAGCCAGTTACAACTACTCGCTTTTTCATTTATTAGTACCCCTTTCAGTTACTTTCTTTCGATTATCTTCCCCAACGGATGGCAATAGCACCCCATGTTAAGCCGCCACCAAACCCGACCATCACTACTAGATCATCATCTTTTATTTTTCCATTTTCTAATTCTTCCACAATCGATATTGGAATGGAAGCTGCCGAAGTGTTTCCATATTTATGAATCGTTTTCGACATTTTTTCAACTGGTAAGTTTAATCTTTCTCTTGCTGCTTCCATAATTCTAATGTTTGCTTGATGAGGAATAAGGAAATCTACGTCCTCTTTTGTTAAACCAGCCTTTTCGATAACATTAACTGCAGATTCTCCCATTTGACGAACAGCAAACTTAAATACTTCTCTACCATTCATTTGAATATATTCATCTTGATACAAATGTTTAGCTCCCGTACCGTCTGAACCTAACTCAAATGATAAAATACCTCTTCCTTCTGAAACTGGGCCTAACACAACCGCTCCTGCCCCATCTCCGAATAATACTGCTGTATTTCGATCCGTCCAATCGGTAATTTTTGAAAGTTTTTCTACACCTACTACTAAGATATGTTTATATACATTTGTTTCAATAAACTGTTTTCCTGTTATTATTCCGTACATAAAGCCTGCACAAGCTGCACTAACATCAAATGCTGCGGCCCGATGTGCTCCTATTCTTTCTTGAAGAATGCAACCTACAGATGGAAAAGGCTGATCTGGAGTTACGGTTGCAACAATTATCATATCAATTTCCTCTGCGGAAATACCAGCATTTTCAATCGCACGTTTAGCTGCTAATGTTGCCATATGTGATGTATCCATTGTGTCTTCAGCAACTCTACGCTCTTCTATACCTGTTCTTGTTTTTATCCATTCATCTGATGTATCAACCATTTTTTCTAAGTCTGCATTTGTTAGCACTTTTTCAGGTACGTAACGACCAATTCCCATTATCCCTGCATTCATTTCGCTACACCTAACTCTCTAAAATTTATTATCAATTATTATGACTTGGTACTAATTTTATATTATTTTTTGTTGATTGACAACTATTTAATAACTATTTTAAAGCTATTGATGGTTTTAACTGTAAATATAGGATTAAGTAATAGAAGTCCAGATAGAAATAATAAGGAAAAAACCTATTTATATAAGACATTTACCCAAACATGTTAATAGTAGCGGAATAAGATAGAAGTAGAAAGCAAAAGTACAGTATGTTAAAGGGGGATGGAATATGGAAAATAGTAAAGTGGAAGAGGTACAAGTACAAGAACAAGAAGTTGATCCTTTTACACGGTTAATGTTTGGAACACCTCCATCGGCACCAAAGACCGAAACAAAACAGAACGAAACACCAACACAAGAAGGAAGTTTACCTAATTACGATATCATTTTAGAACAAGTTGATTCTATTATGGAATCGGTCAACCGTTTAAAACCTTTAGTAAAAGAGTTATCCCCATTATTAGATTTAATACGAAAAAAATAGAGGACTAGAATGTTTCTAGTCCTCTTTACGTGCTAAACCTTCTTGTAAGCCAAGTTCGTATGCTTCATCCATTACTTTCGTTAGTAAAGAAATCATTGGTTGAATTTGTTCAAGATTCAACTCTACCCCTGACTCTTCAAGGAACTGTTTCGCTTCAGGTAAATGTTTCATGGCAATTTGCATATACAACATATTTTTTTCCATCGTTGTCACCTCTATTGTTGGTTTGGTAGTAGACCTGTTTGTTTATATAATGTAATATGATTTTCAATAGATCGTTGGAACTCTTCATCCACTAACGGGCTAAATGCACCTAGTGATATTACTTCGTCCTCAAAATCAAAAAATAGAGAGCCGGCAGTTAACTGCCCATCTTGAAAACGTCGTGCAACTATTTCGTAAAGCTCCGGTACATGTTGAATAGTACTCGTTAAAACTGTATTTTCTCCTAAATCTGATTGATCTGAGACGTATCCAATTGCGTATAAGCCTTTTTCTTTTAACGTATTAATTACAGGAATATTATATCCATCACCTGCTGGATAAACAATATCAACATCATTTTCTAACATTTCATTAAGCAACATTACCGCTAATTCTGGGTCGTCCCAATTTTGAGTGAATTCGATATGAACTTTTATATCTGGATTTTCAAAATAAGCACCTTCGAAATACCCGTCTACCTCTGGCTGCCATTCAAACGCAGCAAGCACACCGATATTATTCGTTTCTGTCATATGACTAGCTACCATCCCGGCAAAAAAGCCCATTGCATTAGCATTAAAATTTAAGGACGTTACATTTTCACCATATACTGCTGCATTAAAGCATACAAAATGAATATGTGGGTAATCTTTCGCTATTTCATTAAACACTTGTGCATATTGATTGCCGTGACCGAATATAAGATTAATTCCTTTTTCATCATATTCCTTTACTGCACTTTTTATAGAAGCTGATTCCTCTATCCCTTCCATATAAAATACATCTACGTTAAATTCGGATTGAATTTTTAACAATCCCTTGTACCCTTTTGTCCCCCATACTTGATCATGAATGGTATCTGGAACTAATAAGCCTACCTTATGTAATTTTTCTGATTGTTCAACTTGTCCACATCCTGCTAAAAAAAGGACAAGAAAGAATAAGAATGAAATAGTTCTTATTTTCATAAAAAAAGCACCATCCTAAAAGTGAGTTTTAGTTGGATTTTTACCGAATAGATTGCATCAACATGGTGCATAAATATTATTATTCTATAATCCTTTTACTTCGTAATTTTATCATGACGAATCTTTTCTGTAAATGTAGTCCTTCTTCTACTGTAATAGTTGGTTTATACGAAATAAAATCCCAAATTATTTTGTCGTTCTCGTTTATCCAGACATCTACTTCTTTGACTGGGATATTAAGCTCTTTACTAATTATTTCCCAAGAATTTTTTTCTGGATTAGTTGCAAATAATGTGGTCTCTGTTACCTTTTCTTCCCACAAGGCAACTAACGCTTCACATAAATTTTCTATATAAAGATAATCTTTTCTTTTAATTTGTAGTTCTTGTTGTTGTTCATCGTTACGTTCTATCCGTTGAAAAATAGCCTGTTGAATAGGGGAAGATTCTGAATCCCACGGTCCAAAAAGTTCTGGAGTAATTACTGTAATATATTTATCATTCGAATTAGTTAAGTTCCTATTATTATGTTGTAATGCAGAACAAGTTACAATGACTTTTTGCACACAGTTTGATAGCTGATTAATTTGTTCTACTTCCTCTTCTGTCCACTCTTTTTCCGCACAAATAAATAAAACATCATATTCTTCTTTATCTACATTCGATTGTAAATCTTGCATCAGTGCATATTGAAAAAAAGCATTCCTACCAATTTCCATCAATTTTTCTTCTTCTGATTCCGTCCGTTTTATTATTGGATCAACCGCTAAAACATCAAATTCCTTTGAGATTAATGTTTGGCATAATTGAAAACCTATAAAGCTAGTAGCACCAACAACTATTGCACTACTCATATTTTCCACACCACCTCTTTAATAACTTCTCTCAAACATCTTATACAGTATCGTATGCAAAAACATAATAATAGTCCCTATCATCGAGAATTCGAAGTAGGGACTTTATAGCCTATGTTCATACTTACGGAAAAATTGACAAATGGAATATCCGTAACTATATCGTTTTTCAACTAAATGAAAGGTAAGTTGGATTGGACTTTGCTCTTTTTTTCTAAGTTCTTCAAATTTTTTGCAATGACGATTTGGGTCATAAATGAACCCCGTTGTCGTTTGCCATATTTTAACTGGAATAGTCGTTTTAAATTGTTCCATTTTTAGTAATTTTAGTTCATTATCCATTTGTTCTATCGGAAAGTTATATGCTTCTGCTATTTCTCGTCTCAACTTTTTAAAGAAAAACCTTCGTTCCTTTTCCTGTTCTAAATGATTCTGTAAATCTAAGCATGGGTTAATCATTGCAACCGATCTTAATTGATGAGGCATTTCCTCCATTAATTGCAAAGCTATTAAACCACCCATTCCTTCTACTAAAATATGAATTTTATCATTCAATATTTCTTGTTTAAGGACAATATGGTACAGCTGTTTTACAAAATCTTTTGCTTTTTTACTCCCCCAATTTGTACCGTACAAATTGGAATAAAAAATAGTGTACCCTTCTTCTAATAACTGAGAGATTATTCTCCTTCGGCCTAAATGCTGTATCCATAAGCTTTTTTCTTCATCTACGAAGTGGTTCGTATCTCCAAGAATGAGAACTCCAAAACCGTTAGGCTTTTCCGGTACATGTACGATATTCCATTGCCCACCCATGTAAAAAATCCTAAAATCTTTATTCATGACCATCGTGCCTCCAGCTCCATACTTGTATACTGTATGTTATGATAAAAAAAATGCTATGTTAAAGGCGAAAGTTGGATTTTTTACTTCAAATAAATGAAATGCAGACAGAAAGCTGTATGAAGACGTAGTAAATTTTATAGATACATAATTTAAGCTACGTCCTTATTAAATTGATTCGACTGTTTATTCTACATCGTGACTTAGTTCCATTTTTAAGCGTTCAATCGTTTCTTTCCCTAATGAGGTTAGATTTGTTTCTTCTTGTTCTAACAACAGCTCCAATTCTAACAATTTTTCAACATTACTCATGGAATCCAGCTCCTTTTAGAAGTTCTTCTCATTTTTACATTTATTATATGCTTTATTTATGGTAAAATATCCGAAGAATAATATTGTACACTTCAAGAAATGGAGGGGAAGATCGTTGCGTATCATTGCTACTTTATTTTGGACACTTCTTCTTGTGAACATGATTTCATATGTAGTTGCTAGTATGCAGGGGGATACATATAATTTTATTACCTCTTCTATCGTAGCCGTTATATTTGCTGGATTTGTAATGTTGATTGGTAAAGCGCTACCAAACGAACCAGTGGAGAAGCATTAATTTTTATACTTTTCTGGAACAAAAGAACTTGGCCAAGTTGGACAAGTTCTTTTGTTTGTAGAAGATATCTTCTCAAGCTTCTACATATATAGTTCTATTTTATTGTTAATTTTCCTTCTTCCAAACCAATATTTATTTGGCTATCCTCTTTTATTGCTCCACGAATTATTTCTTTAGCAAGTAGCGTTTCTACATGCTTTTGTATATATCTTTTTAAAGGTCTTGCACCATAGGTTGGATCGTATGCAGCATCAACGATATAATCTTTCGCCTCATTCGTAATAGTTAACGACATTTGCTTATCTTTTAAACGAAGCTGTAGTTCTTTCATCAATTTATCTACAATTCCTTTTATTATCGCTTTATTCAAAGGAGTAAAGACTATCGTATCATCTATTCTATTCAATAATTCCGGACGGAAATGTTGCTTTAATAAAGTAAGAACTTTTTCTTTCGCTTCCTCAAGCTCATCACTTTCTAATAAAATATGGGAACCTATGTTAGATGTCATTATAATAACAGTATTTTTGAAATCAACAGTTTTCCCTTGAGAGTCTGTTATGCGTCCATCATCTAACATTTGTAACAAGATGTTAAATACTTCTGGATGCGCTTTTTCGATTTCATCTAATAATATGACCGAGTATGGCTTTCTTCTTACGGCTTCCGTTAATTGTCCACCTTCTTCATATCCAACATAGCCTGGAGGTGCCCCAATCAACCTAGATACCGCATGTTTTTCCATGTATTCTGACATATCGATTCTTATTAATTGATCCTCACTATCGAACAATGAATGAGCTAATGCTTTTGCTAATTCTGTTTTTCCTACTCCAGTTGGTCCTAAAAAGATAAACGAGCCGATTGGGCGGTTCGGATCTTTTATACCAGCACGAGCACGAAGAACTGCATCGGCTACTAACTCAACCGCTTCATCTTGACCTATTACTCGCTCATGTAAAACTTCTTCGAGCTTTAACAGCTTTTCTCTTTCGCCTTCTACTAACTTTGTTAACGGTATGCCAGTCCACTTTGAAACAATGCTAGCAACTTCTTCTTCTGTTACTTCTTCTCGCAATAGTCGGTTTTGTTTTTCAGTCTGCGAGTTTACTTCTAATTGCTGAATTTCTTTTTCAAGGGCTGGTAATTTACCGTGTCTAATTTCTGCAGCTTTATTGAGGTCATATTTTTCTTCGGCCTCTTCTAATTCCCTTTTTAGTCGCTCTAATAGCTCTCTTTTTTCTCGTATACCTTGGATCGATTGTTTTTCGAGCTCCCATTGTGCCTGTAAATTGGATACTTTTTCTTTTAATGTAGCAATTTCTAGTTGAACTTTCTCTCTTCGCTCTATAGACACTTTGTCTTTTTCTTTACTTAACGCAGCTTCTTCGATTTCTAATTGCATCACTCTTCGCGTAATTTCATCTAATTCACTTGGCATCGAGTCAATTTCTGTCCGAATTGTTGCACATGCTTCGTCTACTAAATCAATTGCTTTATCGGGCAAAAATCGCTCTGAAATGTAGCGATCTGACAATGTAACAGCAGACACAATGGCACGGTCTTGTATCCTAACTCCGTGGTGTATTTCAAATCGCTCTTTTAAACCACGTAGTATGGAAATGGCATCTTCGGTTGAAGGTTCACGAACTAACACTTGCTGGAACCTTCTTTCTAATGCTGGGTCCTTTTCAATATATTTACGATATTCATTTAATGTTGTCGCGCCAATACAATGAAGCTCCCCTCTAGCTAGCATCGGCTTTAGCATATTTCCAGCATCCATGGCTCCTTCTGTTTTTCCTGCTCCGACAATAGTATGAAGTTCATCAATAAAAAGGAGAATGTTTCCATCACTTTTTCGCACTTCATTTAAAACAGCCTTTAAACGTTCTTCAAACTCTCCACGAAACTTCGCACCTGCAACTAGAGCACTCAAATCTAATGAAAAAATTGTTTTATCTTTTAATCCTTCTGGCACATCCTTTTTCACTATTCTTTGAGCTAACCCTTCTACAATTGCCGTTTTACCTACGCCAGGCTCCCCAATTAAAACTGGATTATTTTTCGTTTTTCTTGATAATATTTGAATGACTCTTCTTATTTCTTCGTCTCGTCCGATAACAGGGTCCAGTTTACCGCTCTTTACTTCTGCAATTAAATCTCGTCCATACTTTTTTAGCACTTCATATGTCCCTTCTGGCTGCTGAGTTTCCACTTTTTGATTCCCCCTTATCCTTTTTATTGTTTCTTCTACTTTTGAACTGGAAAGATTATACGATTTTATTATTGTTCGTAATTCATAATGATTTGTTTTTTGGACGAATGATAAGAAAAAATGTTCAACGGAAATATAAGCATCTCCCCATTTTTCTCTTAACGTATCTGCATGTTGGAATATGTGTAGTAGCTGAGGAGAGACGTGTGGTTGTTGAGATTGTTCACTTGTAATTTCTGGATTATTCAATAAAATTGTATTTACTTCCTCTAATAACTGTCTTGTGTTTACAGAGAGCAATTCTAATATTCTTGGTACTAATCCACCTTCTTCTTTCATTAAACAGTACAGTACGTGCTCAAGTTCTATTTGCGGATTTTTCTTTTCTTTGGCGAGCGCTTGTGCGTTTATTAATGCTTCTTGTAGTTTCTCTGTTAACTTATTCATCTCCATGACCAGCTTCTCCTTTGACCAATATTGACCTTAACTATATTATAAGCAATGCATAAAAAAACGACAAGAAATTAGAAGAGAGCCACCCTAACAGTAGGATGGCTTTCATAAAATCACGAGATCCTGCGGAATAAGCTCCAGTTTGTTTGGACCTGAGCGAGCCGCCTCCGCTTTTCTGACTGTCTAGCTACGGCGGCTAGGTCCGGCTCAAACTTCACTTTTCCTCCGTACGATAAGTCAACATCGGCTCTCTACGTTCGCCGTGTTTCCTTTATCTCCTACCGGAACAGTCCAGTTTGTACGGGCCTGTTCGAAGCGCCTCCGCTTTTCGGATTGTCTAGCTGCAGGGGCTAGCGGCTCGAGGTCACAAGTCAATGTCAAAGAGCGACCTGCTAGCCGGCTTGCCTTGTGCTTGTCGCCGCTAAACGAGCCCCTTCCGCTTTTCTAGTTTACGGTTTTCTTTTTCTTGCCCATACTCTGTTGTGGTTAGATGTTTCCGGGAATGTGTCTCCTGCTTTTAGAGTGACACGTTTAGGGTGAAGTACTGTACTTCCTGTTTCACCAATTTCTAAATATGTTCCATTATTCGGAGCCTTCTGTCCAGGCTTGAACTGATTGTTTTGACCCATGCTGTATCCCTCCAATATTAAGAGCGTACATATACATTTTCCCCAGTGAGCAGGTTTTTCATGAGTCTTTTTCTTTTCCGAATAAATCCAACTGTTAATCCGTTACATTTAACGCAATTTTAGCGTAGCGACTCATACGGTCTTTACTCCATGGCGGGTTGAATGTAATGTTTACATCTACTTCTTCTACGCCTTCAATTGGTTCCACTTTGTTTTTGATATCTTCTACTATTGTTCCTGCTAACGGACAACCTATCGAAGTTAATGTCATTGTAATCATTACTTTTCCATCATTAATTTCACAATCGTATAATAAACCTAAATTGACAATATCGATACCTAATTCTGGGTCATTTACCTCTTCTAATACTTCCATTACTTTATCTTTTAATTCAGCCATTTTTATTGCCTCCTTATTTTTATAAATGTTCTGCAAACCAGTTTGCCGTTGCATACATTCCTTCTTTTGAAACTTTATGACTTCCATTAGGATCTATCACTAATTTAACGTTGGATCCTTCAGGAATTGTTTCAGCAAATTTTTGTATATGGTGTACTGGCACTTCTTTATCTAAAGCTCCATGCCAACAATATAATGGGCGTCCATTAAGTAGTTCCGGTTTTTTACTTAAATCGAATGGTTTTAATTGCTCTAACGCTTCAGCAATTTCTACCTCACTTAATGTTATTTGCCCCTTAAGTGCATTTAATTTTTCTAATGCAAATTGCTCGTATGAAGGAGTACCCATTAAACTAACTGCCGCTTTTATCCATGAATATTGTGTTAGGCATCCTAACGTCGTAATTGCGCCCATGGACGTACCTGCAACTCCAATTCTTGCTTCTTCTATCTTTCCCTCTTCTATATAAACTTTTCGTAACGTATTTACATCTGTAATATTTGTTAAGACAATCTTCCAAAAAGTTGCTGCTAACTCATGCGGTTGTAATCTTTTTCCTCTCTCTCCGTGATAAAGGCTATCTGGTAAGACAACACGAAAACCTTTTTCAGCCATTAAATACGCATAAGAGAGATTCATTTCTTTCATACTTGTTATACCATGAAAAAAGAAAATGGTTGGGGCTTTTTCATTTTTTATGGATTGATCATAAACTTCCAATAACGGTATTTCCTTTATTTTTCGTTTTTCTATATGTATCATTACTAATCCCCCTATACGACTTTTCCTTTATAAGTGTAACATGTAGAGATTTTTTTTAAAAAAGGTTACACTTGAAATAGAAAATATTTCATAGAGCAAGGAGTAAATATGACAAATAACAAACATTTAATTGCAGTAGATTTAGATGGCACCTTATTATCCGACGATAAAAAAGTTTCACAACGTAATAAAGCAGCCTTACAAGAGGCAATGAAACAAGGTCATGAAGTAGTGATTGCAACTGGTAGACCGTTTAGAGCAAGCTATATGTATTACCAAGAAGTTGGGATGACAACTCCAATTGTTAATTTCAACGGTGCTTTTGTACATCATCCACAAAATGATAACTGGGGAACTTTTCATGAACCACTTAGCTTAGATGTTGTAAAGGACGTTATTCAAGTAAGTGAAAAATACCAAATCCATAATATTCTTGCCGAAGTAATGGACGATGTTTACTTTCATTTCCATGATGAAAAATTACTTGATATTTTTGGTTTTGGAAATCCTCGTATGGAAACTGGTGATTTAAAACAAATATTAAAGAAAGACCCTACATCTGTCCTTATCCATGCTAGTGAGGATGAGGTAGAGAAAATTAGAAAGTACTTATCTGAAGTGCATGCCGAAGTTATTGATCACCGACGATGGGCTGCCCCATGGCACGTTATTGAAATTGTTCGTTCCGGAATAAATAAAGCAGTAGGATTAAAAAAAGTTGCGGATTATTATAATATCCCGACCTCTAACATTATTGCGTTTGGTGATGAGGATAACGATTTTGAAATGATTGAATTTGCTGGAGTTGGTGTTGCGATGGGTAATGCAATTCCTCAATTAAAGGAACGAGCAAATGTTATTACGAAAACAAATGAAGAAAACGGTATTGCGCACTTTTTAGAAAAAAACTTACTATAATTTTTAAAAGAGCCATTTATTGCCCCTTATATATTTTACGATATTTCTCACACTAAGAAATGGACAACGTAGTTCATGTCCAATTGTGATAAGGGGGAATTCTACTATGGGCAGAAGCAACAAATCAAAACGCTTTGTACAACAAGGGAAAAACTCCGTTCAGCAACACGATCAACGAATTCCGTATCATCTTACGCTAGAACAATCGGAACGAAAAGCAGAAAAAATGGAAAATTCTTCGCTTGGAGGAATATAAATGAGCAATCAATTATTTCAATCCGCACGCGAAGCTGTTTATAACGTTGAACAAGTTGCAAGTTCCGGACAAGCCTCTGTACAAAATGAAATAAACGTTGCAAAAAATGCGCTATCCTCCGCATACGCAAATACAACTGAAGCTGAACAACGCCAGCTTCGGGAGCTACAAGAACGTTTAAAGAAATATGAATAATAA